>JALWEA010000654.1 GCA_027039465.1 Calditrichia bacterium
GCGTTTTGCTCTCGTTCGTTCCGGTATAAATTCTGGAAGGCAATTCCCGGCCGCTTGCCCGCTTTTGCCCATTCGCATCCGTCAAATAAATATTAACCCAATCCGGTCTTTGCGGCAATTGATCATTTTGAACCAGCGTCTTCCAATCTTTATCATTCAATCGCTTAAAATCGGACGTAACCGTATCGTAATACGACATGACCGGCCCGACAAAGGCTATCTCAGGTGCATCCGGATAGGTAGCGGCCTGCGCTAAAAATATCCCCAAATTAATATTGCCGGTTCCGACATGTAAAACATGTCCGACCGGATTACCAGCAAAGTCTCTCGGTTGTGTGTGTACGTCTGCAATGGTGTAGTCGCTTTCTGCGTCAGAGAACGGATCAAAATAAAGCTCCGAATACCAGCCGGAAAAAGGAGGGGCGCCGCTTTCTTCTTTCAAAAACAACATTTCCCTAAGCCATTTCTTTTCGCTGGAATCCAACTCCCGGCCTGCCAATTCTTTTTGCGCAATGGTTGTCAGCGAATCCATTACGTTTTTGAAGTTCGGGAAGAAACGGTGAATTCGCCACATATCGAAATTATCATTATCGGGAAACTGTGCAAAATAATCACCCGCTTTTTGCGCAAAGCGTGCCAAATTTTGGTAGAATTCGGGAACAGGTTCCACGTACGAATAGGGGAATGAACATCCCGTAGCGCCAGTATAAGATTGCTTGGCATATAATAAATTATCATGACGCAATTGCGCCCAGGAGGCCAACTGGGCATTGATTCGGCATTGACGCCAAGCGGCCGTTTTCATAAATAGAGGTAATCCGGCATTGGTTTCCGGCGGATTCAAAGAACGAATGGCGTTTAACCAAACATTGTAAAGCGACAAATCCCAAAATGGCGGGTCATACGAATCGACTAGATAGCGTAAGGCATTTAACTGAGAGGCGTAGTGGTAGGTTTTGATTTCATCTTTTAACAAATAAAGGGCATCGTCATTTCCCAAAACAAATAGTGCATCCAGCGGATCGGGTAAAGGCCGCCAAATTTTTTGTCCTTCAAACACAATACGGTCGTAAACCACGTTGAATAGAATGTATGAATCCACGATGAACCGCTGCCCCATTAACTTGAATGAAACCGGGAGTTCATCCGGCTGGCCGCTGAAAGGATCCACCATCATAATTTGGGAAAGAATTTTTTGATCGGCTCCGGGATAATGCGGCAAAGCATCACGATAATTTTCATAAACGGATTCGTCCAGCAGTTGACGCGCATCGCTTAAGTTCAATGAATCCAAGAATGTTTTGTATTCTTCGGTCGTTAAATTATCGGACTCACCCACCATAAATTCGATAATGGCATCATTTTGTTCCAGAAGCGAACGTAATTGTGTTTGCTCAATTAATTCATTCAGTAAAAAGGCATCCATATTCATACGCTTAATATCGGCTTCCGACCAGGGCGTTTCCCAGGGATTTTGCGGCGGCGGGGTTAAAAAGAAATCAATGCGCCCCAGCCACATCATGGCTTTAAAATAATCGCGGAGTTCGTCCGTATCGTAATGGCTCCTTACTTTAAACTGGCTGAAATCAACCTGCCGCCGATGTTCGGCAAACAGTGAAAGCTCTATCGGCTTTTGATTTTGAATGGCCTCCCAAAGAAGATCGACCGAATCTTGTGAGGCAAAATGTGCCTTTAATTCCTGCGCGTTGATCAAAGAATAAGCAACGGTTACGTAAAGATCGACATCTTTTAACGAATTCAGCAAAGCCGAACAGGTATCGTATTTTGCTTTCAATTTGGGGAACCCGTCGTACAAAGCGCCTAAAAAATCAATCAAGTTGGGTTTAAGAATACTGCATTCGACCGCAGACAAAATTTGATCGTAGGAAACATGCAAAGCGTGCAAAATCGCATCCGTGCTAACAAATACGGGTAAATCATATCCGTAAATGATATGATACGCTTTACCGAAACAATCGGTTTGCAAGCGCTCGCTCACCACAAAATGATTTTGCCGGAGTAACTCCAGCTCATCATTGGTCAAATTGAAGCGGCTTTGAATGGAATCCAAATACAAAAAGCGACTTAAATCCGTTTGCGGTTCCGTACCTTTGTAATACGGATAATTTAACGGAAAGTAATTTTGCAGTTGCTCGTAAGTCAGATTTTGATTCTGCTGCAGGAACGTTTGGTAAGCATCCACCGAGAAATGACTTTGACCGAATACCAACAGAGGCCCGAAGGTGAGCAAAGCCAGAATGGTTAAAACGATCTTCATGGCTTTCTCCTTATTTTAATGGTCTTGGAAGGCCCCCGATTGATCATAATATAGGCAGATCAAAGGCGAATGTCAAAAAGAATCTCCTCATATTTATCCTGAAATATCCTGAAAATTGCTCTTAAAGAAGGAACTGATGGGAAGAGCTCAATTAAATCGCCTTTGTTATTGCTCTGATAAAAATTTTTAAAAGAAATGCCAGAATCAGTCGATAAATGAATATCAAAATCAGATGGATCGTAAATTAAGAATGGAATGAAGATGCAGAATTTACCAAAAGAGCAATATGTAGCACATTATGTTATTTACACGGATGATTGGTTTTTAGAAGACTCTATCGATAGTGCCATTGATTATGTTGATAAAGTTGTTATCGCCCGGACCTTAAAACCTTGGAACGGGCAGGAGCGGGATCTGACTGAAACCGAAGAGGTACTGGATAAACTGCAATTCAAATATGGAGATCGAATTGAAATATATGAGGCTGAATTTAAAAACGAACAACAGCAACGCAATTTTTTACTGCAAAAATCCAAGGAAGAAGGATATGCGGGTGCGTTTATTATTGACACAGACGAAATTTTTTTAGATGAGGCGTTTCGATTTTTGTACGAACACATTCAAACGCAAAATCCAAAAGCCATTCGCAGTTCCTATTACACTTTCATTAAAGACGCCAGCTTTACCGTTGCGCCTCCTTATGAAACCAATTTATTCTATGTTTCTCTGACGGATGATGTCTATTTTGAATGGGCTCGAAAGATCAGTACGGATCCATTAATCCTGCACACAGAGACACCGGGGATTTTACATTTTTCTTACTTGCGCAAAACCGATCGCGACATCTGGAACAAGATTCAGAATTTCATGCATCACAAGGATGCCGACTGGGAAAAATGGTACAATGAAGTTTATCTGAAATTTCATAAAAACTTAAAGAACTTTCATCCGGTCGTGCCTGAAGCATGGTCGGGATTAATGCTTTTTGATCTCTCAAAATTCCCGTCAAAATTACGCGAAAAACTGCAAAAAAACGGTAAGCTTTTTTATTTTGACCGTGTATTGAATAATAATTCCCTAAAACTGCATCTTGGATGTGGCGATCAAATTTTAAAAGATTACATCAATATCGATCTTTACAATCCCAAAGCAGAACTTTCATTGGATATTGAAGATCTGAGTTACTTTGATGACAATTCCGTTTCCGAAATTTTCATGAATGCCGTCTTTGAACATTTGTACGTTTTTCAGCAACTCCCCTGTCTGCTGGAATGGAAACGCGTTCTTAAACCGAACGGCATTTTGAGAATCGAATCGATTCCGGATTTTGACGTTTATGCAAAGGCCTATTTCGACGGTGCGCCCGGAAACGTGCATGAAAAATTCGACCTGTTTGAAGTCTATCGCTATACACACGGAGATTACAAAGAAGAAAATAAAATCGGCCAAATGCACAAAGACATTTTCAATAAAGAAAAGGTCAAAGATTTGCTGAATGAAGCCGGTTATGAAATTAAGGAAATCAAGAATGTGACCTGGGGTGATGAAGCGCTTCCCCTCAATATTAATGTAAAAGCCATTAAGCCTGTGCAAACTTTTAATGATATAGAGCAAGCCGAGCAACTTTTGGAACAAGGGGATTTTAAGAAAAGCCGAAAAATTCTTGAAATGATATTAAAACGCCAACCGGGCAACCTTGATGCAATGAATGATTTAGCGGTTCTGGAATTAAAAGAAAATCATTTTGATCCGGCCATTCGGTTGCTGGAAAAAGTCTTTTTATCGGATCCGGACAATGAACAGGCATTGGATAATTTTTATTATTTGACAACACTTGGTAAGGCTTTCATTCCCTACATCAAAGTGGATGGAACAAAGCCGTTTAAATCTTTTTATGAAGACAATATCCGTAATTGGCAAGAAATCGATGAATTTAGATCTAAAATTAAAAAACATTCACAGCCGACTGCCAAGGGGATTTGTCCCATTTGTAATGAAAAAGTGGAATTTACTTTCCATCGGGATGTTGATGGAAATGTAAACTGGCGTGAATCGGTCCTCTGCCCGTATTGTCGATTGAATAGCAGACAACGGGGCGCACTATTTTATTTACTTGCTCAAACTCGAATAGACGCGCAAACGGATCTATTTCTAACGGAAAAGAATTCACCATTTTTCAATATCTTAAAAGATAACTTTCCTTCTGTAACAGGGATTGAAAGTTCGGATGAGCAAAATCCGTTTAATGATGTTCAATTTTTAACTGATTTAAATGCATTAACCGCCTCCCCACTCTTTCGTAAAAATTTTTTTGACGTGATCGTCTCTTTTGAAATTTTAGCTCAAATTCATGATTACCAAAGAGCGCTGTCGGATTTTCACAAAATTTTAAAGCCGCAAGGTACATTACTTTTAACAGTGCCTTTTGCACCCAATAATGAGAAAAACATGCATTTAAATCCGAACGCCCCTTCCGATATGGCGCATCTATTCGGATGGGAATTGCTACATGAGCTGCGTCAGGCCGGATTTAAAGAAGCGTTTGCCGTTTTTTATTGGTCTGTTTATTTCGGTTTTTACCAGCCGGATAATATCATTGTTGCGATTAAGTAAAACCATTCCATTGGGCCGTTCCGGCCTGAAAAGATGTTGTGCAAAATAAACAGTCTGTACGGCTAACAAGGCCCCTTTATTCTCAAAGTATTGTTCTGATGTCCTTTACTTCAACAACACCATCTTTCGTATTTTTACATTTCCGTTTGTTTGCAGGCGATACCAGTAAATACCGCTGGCCAAATTCCGACCGTCAAAAGTTACCTGATGCGCACCGGCCTGCATCGGGGCGTCAATTAACGTTTTCACCTTTTGCCCAAGGACGTTAAACACCGTCAATTTTACCGGTCCGGATTGCGCAATCGTAAAACGAATGGTTGTTTGCGGATTAAACGGATTGGGAAAATTCTGCTGCAAGGCAAACTTTTGCGGCGGAACCCCATGTGCATTTTCAACTCCCGTTAACGGCGTGGCATCAAACAAATAAACATCCTGATCGGCAAACGGTTTAAAGGTACGGATGGTAAAGACGTCACCCGCGGAAGGATTGATGGGATCGCTATTCTGGGGGAACGCTCCCTGTAATTCCCAAAGTTTTGTCCAATCGGTTTTACTTTCCGTTAAAATAAACGGCCTTTCAGGTTGCCATCCGGTGGAATCATATACATAAATACCGAGTTTTTTCCCGGTAGTAAGATTAATCGCAGTAAAGTTTAACGGTGCATTTAGAATTATGGACGTATCAACTACTTGATCGTAAAAACGCAATTCAATATCGTAAGGATAAACTTTTCCAAAGGTTGAAAACATGAAGTACATATTTGTCTTAGCTTGCGTATTCCAACCGGTATGCGCGACATCCAATCCCGTAGGTTTATAATCAAAGGTCAAACGGAAACCGTTAAACGTACGTCCGGCATTGCCGTTCGCAGGCAACGGATCATTGTCAATAAGTACTTCTCCGCTTGTGGAATCCGTTACCGAATAAAAGGTTTGATCGTTGTCCGAAGTAAACGTCACTTTGTACAAATGGTATTTAAAGTCCGCGCTATTGACCAATTGAACGGCGACTTGTCCGGTGGCAGGCCCTTGAAGATGCTGCAGGAGCGTCTGCTCGGCCATGTCGTACGTATTTTGAATAAAAATATTACGCGTCACGGTAACGGTGCTTTGTCCGTCATTGGTCGTAAAAATAAATTGGTAAGGCCCGTTCGGATAATTACGGGTGTACAACCATAAGCTGTCCCCGTTCAGAGCCAATGTATCATTAATGACTTCGGAATGAATGACGAGGAAGGTGTGCAAAGCATCGCCGTCCACATCCCCCGCGCGCCAGGTTAATAAGGCTTTTTCGGACAGAATATCGT
>JALWEA010000655.1 GCA_027039465.1 Calditrichia bacterium
AACAGGAACAATCGTTTGGTTTTCATCTTTCTTTTCTTGCGGGAAGTATTTCAAAAAAGAAGGTATATTTACAATCCCGAGCTCTACATTTAAAAATACCAACAAAATATCCTCGTTTTGAACCAGATTTAACGACTTCCCCCAATTGTGAATGACCAAAGTATCCAATTTCAACGCCCGTCCCAAATGCGTAATAACCCGAATTGTAGCATCATCATTATCTAATATTAAAATTTTTCTATTCATAATTTACCTCTCGTAACTCCAATCCTACCGGCGTTCCTGTTTCCATTTTGTCGGGATCATGATCATTATCCGAGTATCATGTATGGATTCTCGACAGATTAGACGATTCTCGTAATCAATTTTCCGAAAACCGACCGATAATGACCATCCGGTTTGAGTTTATTGGCACCATACTTCTATTACATAAGTCGTATATTGCACATCTTTTTTAAATAAAAACGTCTCGGAAAAAGCAAAAATATCATTAAAGATTCGATGCTTTTCGGTCGAACAATCAAGATTATTCCGGAATTAACCGATGTTGTTTTCAGATTCCGGAGCAAATGAATTTACTAATTTAGTTGGGCATATTTGACTGATAGGGACTGTCAGTAAACGGGCAAAAAACGAATGGCCAATATTTTAATCGTCGAAGACGCCAAAGTAACGCGTTATGCTTTACGCATGCATTTGGAAGAAGATTTCCAATCCGTTCAAACCGCAGAAAGTTTTGAAGAAGCCTCTGCCTTAATCGATAAAGAACATTTTGATGTCATCATTACCGATCTCATGTTGCCACAAAAAAGCGGGCTGGATTTATTAAGCGAAGTCCGTCAAAAATCACCCGACACAAAAGTCATTATTATTACCGCCCAACCGGATGTTTCCACCGCGGCGCAGGCCATTCGGGAAGCTGCATTTGATTATCTTACCAAACCGATTGATAAGGAAACTTTAACACGCACCGTATGGCGCGCTTTGGAGGTTATAAAGCTTTCCAAGGAAAAGGATCGGCTTTTTGAAGAGAATTTGCGTTACCGCAAGGAGTTGGAAAAATTAGTCGATATCCGCACCCAATCATTAAGGAAACGCGAGCAAACCTTTCGATTGATGTTTGAAAACAATCCCATGCCCATGATCATTTATAATGCGGAATCTTTGGAAATTTTGGATGTTAACCACGCAGCTTTACTTTTATACGGTTATTCCCGCGAAGAACTTATCAAGCGATCGGTAACTATTTTATTCCAAGATTCCGCACAAATTCCCATACCGCCTCATCAAGCCGAAAAAGAGCCTTTAATACAAAGCACTAAGGAACTGACCGGATTGACCAAAGCAGGCAAAAAAATTAACGTGGAAGTTATGTCGCATCATTTTCTCTACGAAGACCTACCTGCCTGTTATATGATGATCAAAGATATTTCCGAACGCAAACGCACCGAAAAGGCATTGATAAAATCGGAAAGGAAATATCGTCTCCTGTTCGAAAATATGGCCCAGGGTGTATTTTATTTAAAGCCCAACGGACGCATTTTTTCTATGAACGAAGCGGCCATAAATATTTTAAATATCACATATCCCAAAAATGATTTAAACATCGATCTTTTTAAAGATTTTCACATTTACAACGAAAAGGGTCAAACCTTAAAGTGGGAGAATTTTCCGCCGCTAAAAGCCCTGCAAAGCAAAGAACCCGTTTTGCATCAAATTATTCGGTTGCGATCTTCTAAAAATAAAAATATTTGGCTGATTATGGATTCCGTTCCTCATCTTGAGAACGATACGGTTAAAGAAGTTTTTACCACTTTTAGTGATATAACCCGGCTCAAGCAAGCCGAATCCGATTTACGCGACAGCGAACAAAAATTACGCGCCGTTCTCAATGCCATTCCGGATCAGCTTTTTCTTTTTTCCAGAGACGGGCATTGTCTGGATGCCAAGGCTGATCGGTTGGAGCCCAAAGCGCAAAAGAAATACATTGGTAAAACGGTTTTTGAAATTTTCCCCGATCCCTTGGCTCAGCGTTTTCAAACTATGATATTACTGACCAATCGCACGGCTGAAGTCCAGACCTTTGAATACCAACAGGAAAAGAACGGTAAATTACGTGATTTCGAGGCGCGTTTGGTTCAAAGCACAGCGGGACAGATTCTTTGCTTAATCCGTGATATTACGGAACGAAAACGCTATGAAATCGATTTGCAAAAAAGCGAATCCAAATTCCGTATTCTTCTCGAATCCGCTTCACAGGCTATCGTTTTGGTAAATGTTCACGGACGCATTACACTGGTTAATTCCCAAACCGAACATTTGTTCGGGTACAATAGAGACGAACTCATCCACCAACCGATGGAAATCCTGCTACCTTTTGTTGAACGGGGCAAAAACAATATCCTAGCCCAAAACAATTTCCGCCATTTTTCGACCGACATTCCCAAGGGAACGCACGAATTGATCGGTATGCGTAAAGACGGCAGCGAATTCCCTTTTGAAATCCGTTTTTCTCAGGTGGAAATGTTCGAAGGCCCGTTTATTATGGCCCTGATTACCGATATTTCTTCAAGAAAAAAATTGGAATCGCGTTTGCGCCGCGTGGAAAAGCTGGAAGCCATTGGTCAGTTGGCCGGAGGCATAGCGCACGATTTCAATAATGTATTGGCCGGTATTATCGGCTTAAGCGAACTTTCGCTGCGCCGCATCGATAAAGACAATCCCGTGTACGAAAACATCAAACTCATTATCAAAAAATCGGAAAGCGCGGCCGATTTGGTGCGTAAATTATTGATGTTCAGTCGAAAACAGCATATTGCCAAGCATTTGTTAAATTTAAATCAAATCGTACTTAGCAATAAAAAACTGCTGCAACGCTACCTTGGCGAAGATATTCATCTAATCGTTCGCCTGGCTGATGATTTACATTTGATTCACGGAGACGCCAGCGCCATGGATCAGATGATTACTAATCTTTGTATCAATGCACGTGATGCCATGCCGGATGGCGGCGAGCTAACCATACAAACGCGAAACATTACCATCAGGAACGATGAAAAGGATATTCCGGCCGGAGAATACGTCTTATTCATTATTGCCGACACCGGGATTGGTATGTCCGCCGAAGTGCAAAAGCATATTTTTGAACCCTTTTTTACCACTAAGGAATTAGGTCAGGGAACAGGCCTTGGGCTGGCAACGGTTTACGGATTAGTGCAACAACATGACGGTTTTATTCAATTTACCAGCAAATTAGGAGAAGGTACGGTTTTCCTGATTTACTTCCCTGCGGTGCAGGATGATAAAAAATTCGGTCATTCGACCAGCGGTAGCAATGTTATCAAAGGAGGTAACGAAACCGTTTTGTTGGTGGACGATCAAATAGATATTCTGACGACCTCAAAAGAAACACTTGAATCTTACGGATATAAAGTTTTAATCGCAGGTAACGGCATACAAGCAATGGAAATTTTCGAGAAATACCACGATATCATCAATTTGGTGATTTCGGATGTGGTCATGCCGGATATGGATGGCATTGAATTACGTATGCTTTGCCAAAAAATCAAACCGGATATCAAATTTATATTGATGAGTGCTTTTAGCCCCAAACTGGAAAATGAAGAGGGGTATCTTCTTAAACCCTTTTTAGGCAATCAATTAGCACGCAAAGTGCGTGAAGTATTGGATAAATAAAAAACTCCCGGGCCATCGGCTCGTCGCATTCATATACCTTCTTTTTCCACTTTTGAACCGGAGATTATTGAAGCATTCGGAGAAAACTTTTATCGCTTTTGACTTAAAGTCTTTTTGAATGCAACCAATGGGATTAGGCTTTAAAAACTTCCTGAAGTTTTTCGGCAAGCGCCTTCGGGGAAAAAGGCTTTTGAATATAATTTATATCGGCTTCTAATAATCCGTGTTTACTAATGGCATTGTCATCGTAACCGGACATAATTAAAAATTGTAAATCCGGCGCCTCTTTGGAAATTATCTCCATCAATTGTTTCCCGTTCATACCTGGCATGATCAAATCGGTTAGAACAAGATCAATTTCATTTTTATGTTCGTGGAAAATCTTCAAAGCTTGATCGGCATTAGAAGCTTCAATTACCTGATAGCCCAAATTTTTCAGAGTGTCAAGAATTAATTCGCGCACAAGGTATTCATCTTCCACTACTAAAATTTTTTCGCCTTTGCCTTTCGAGCTTTTATTTGCTTTTTTTTCGGTTTTTATGACTTTGCGTTTTTTTACTGCGGGGAAATAAATCTTGAAAGTTGTACCCATTCCAGGTTCGCTGTAAACATAAATATGGCCGTTACTTTGCTTTACGATTCCGTAAACCGTAGCCAATCCCAAACCGGTTCCTTTGCCTTTTTCTTTGGTCGTAAAAAACGGTTCGAAAATTCGTTCGCGTATTTCGGGAGTCATCCCAATACCCGTATCCGAAATGGAAAGTAAAACGTAATCGCCCACTTCCACATCCGGATGTAAACGGTTGTAACTGGAGTCGAGCTGCATAGCCCTGGTTTTGATGATTAATTTCCCACCGTCGGGCATGGCATCGCGTGCATTGACAATCAAATTCATAATGACCTGCTCAATTTGGTGCGGGTCTGCCTTAACCGGCCAAATTTCAGGATCAAGGTCCGTAATCAGCTCAATATTTTCTCCGATTAATCGTTGCAGCATAATACTCAAATCTCGGATATTCTTATTAATATCCAAAACTTTGGGTTGCAAAATCTGACGGCGGCTAAAAGTTAGTAATTGGCGGGTTAGGGCCACGGCTCGATCTGTGGCTTTCTTGATTTGCATAACATAGGTCGGGGTTTTGCCTTCGGGTTTCATTACATTCTGCAACAGATCAATATAGCCTTCGATGACCGTCAGCAAATTGTTAAAATCATGCGCAATACCTCCGGCCAACTGACCGATCGCTTCCATTTTCTGAGAGTGACGGAGCTGTTCTTCCAATTGTTTGCGCAGGGTTATATCGCTGATAACGCCCACTACAACAACAGGTTGGCCATCGTCATCCTTAACCGACGAAGTTGACAGAAAAATAGTAATTTCTTTACCGTCTTTGCGTTTAACTTTGAATTCGCCGTTCCAACCGCCTTTTAAACTAGCGGGTAAAATATGCAAATTGAAATCATTATTGCCGGCTGAAGCCAATAAGTCTTCAATATCCGTACCGATAATTTCCTCTTTGGCGTAGCCGAAGGTATCCAAAAAAGCCTCATTGACAAATAAGATTCTGCCGTCCAAATCAAAAACGCTTAAACCTTCATTAACCTGCTTTAAGGCATGGGAAAGCATATTCCGTTCAACTTCCAATCGTTTGTAATCGGAACGATCGGAAATCGAACAAAAGATAAATTTTTGTCCGCCCAACTCAGCGATATTGATGGTTAATTTGACGGGTACGAGTTGTGATATTTTGCTTTTAAGCAAAAGCTCAAAAACCGTCGGCTCTTCTTGTTTGACGGCAAAATTAAAATATTCTAAAAAGGAATGAATGTCAGGGATATGGAATAGATCCAAAAACTTTTTGGACTCTATTTCGTTTCTAGTAAAATGAGTTAGCGATAAAAGAAAATCATTAATATATACAATTTTTGCGGCATCTTCGCTTGCTACAAGCAGACCTTCGGGGAATAGATTAAAAATTGGAATATAAGACTCGATACTCCCCTTGCCGTTTTCCTGAAGTACTGTCTGTATATAATCGAGCCCATCCGAATCCATTTTCAAAGCCATAAAGGAAATCCCTTTATTTAATTTGTTGCACTTTTACGGTCCTTAATAAACGATCCACAATCTTATCGATTACAGCAGAATCAAAATAATACTGGGAACTAATCCGTTGCTTAATCTCGCCGATTTCCTCGGTCGATAACGTTTCCGCTTGCTTCACTTTATCTACCATCGAAGCAGCCTCGTTCTTTAAAGCCAGCAATTCCTTTGCCTTGTCCGAAATATTCGTTTTAACAACACCGGACTGCTTGTTTGGCGAAGCTTTGCGGGTAGACTTGCTTTCCCCACCTTTTTTGGCTGGTCCTGCTTTGTTGGGCCGATTTATCTCGGACGGTAAGCCAAGAATATTTTCAATGAGACCCATGATGACCTCCATTTCATACTGATTAAATTCTTCCTACTTAATGAGTCGTGGGGTAATTAAAAT
>JALWEA010000656.1 GCA_027039465.1 Calditrichia bacterium
CGGTACGCGGGCTTCAACACTATTAAACATTGTGGAATTATCAACCCGACGCAGTAGCCCATGTAAATGTGTTATTTGGAAATAATATCCTATCTTTTGTTCAACCGTCCCATTAGGCAAATTTTCCAATGCATAAGCTATAACTTCATCATCTTTTTCCGAGCCATAGCAATAATATTGATCAAATTTTTCAATAGTCAACTCGCCTGCTTGATGTGCCCATCTGAAAATCCGATCATACCCCCAAAATAATTCATCAGCCCCTTCACCGGATAATACGACTATATTCTCTTTTCTTACCTCCTTGGTCATTAAATAGAGTAAAACTTCGTTAGGTACCGAAAGTGGTTCTTTTCTTTTTTTTACCATCCATTCTGTCGTATTTAAAAATTCATTTTTATTGACAACCACTTCGTGATGTGTTGAAGATAAATTCTTCGCTGCGATTTTTCCCCAATTGAATTCATTTAATTCTTTAAATCCTACCGTCCAGGTGTGATCCGGTTTTAGTAAGTAAGTTAAAATTGTACTGTCCAGGCCGCCGCTCAGATAACTACCCACAGGTACATCCGATCTTTTACGCAAATTAACGGCATCTTCAATCAGCCATCTCAATTCATCATCTGAGGGATGTTTTTTATAGGAATAGTCCAGTTCCCAGTACTTTTTTAATTCCCCATCATAATAATATCCCGCAGGAAAGAAAAATATATTTTCATATAATGAATCATTTCTTACTGTCATACGCAATTTTTTGTATTGACGGATTGCAAACGGATTCACTTTATCATCAAATAAATGCAAAATAGGAGCTATTTCACTTGAGAAAATAAATCCGTTATTAATCTTACGGTAATATAAAGGTTTAATTCCAAGTCGATCACGAGCTACAAAAATTTTTTTCGTTTTAAGATTATAAATTAAAAAAGCGAACATTCCATTAAAATAGTCTAAAGCTTTAGCGCCATATTTAATATACATTTTCAACACGACTTCCGTATCCGATGAAGTTTCCGTTTGGATATTATGATCTTTGGCTAATTCTTTATAATTATAAACCTCTCCATTATAAATTATCATAAAATCTTTGTAAAAAAAGGGTTGATTCGAACGCTCATTTAAGTCCAAAATACTTAACCGTGTATGTCCAAATAAATTTTCACCGTCAAAATAAGTGCCTGTATTGTCAGGACCGCGATGTTCCATTAATTTTAATGCATCAATAAAATTCTTTTCATTTACTTTAAGATTAATTGTTGCTAATATTCCACACACTATATCGCTCTCCTATTATTTTCAGTTATAAGATTATTTATAGCTTCAAAAACATTACGAGAAAAATTCCCGTTTTTATGTTTATGAAACAAATCTTTGATCCTTTCCCGCTTATCTTTGTCAGCCTCAGGATTTTTAATATATTTTATTATTGCTTCGATAGTCTCATGTTTTGTTTTTGTAATTTCGCCCGGTGCAATTTTAGAATAGTCATATAAAAAGCCTCTATATTGCAAATATTCTTCCAAATCATAAGCAAAACAAACAATGGGCCTATTCAGCAATAAATAATCAATGAGACAGCTTGAATAATCGGTTACCAAAATATTTGAAATCAATAGTAATTCCTGGACATCGATGGGTAAATCATTTGCATTATAAACAAAGGGCGTTTTTGTTGTTATCATCTGTTTGTTTAATAAATCCGATGGGTGCCAATGCAATAAAAAAATGATATCATAATTAAATTCTTTAAATTTATTCCAGAAATTAATATCGGAAATTGAAGGATGCTTTTTGTCACGGAAAGTAGGCATATATGTAACGATAGTTTTTGATATCCACTTCTCTAAATTGTAATCTTTTAAAACATCTTCTCTTGCTTTACTAAAAAAAATATCGTTTTTCGGCTCTCCGGTAATAGCAATCCTTTTGGGAGATTTAATAAATGCCGATTCAAATGTTTTTGCCGTTAATTCCGAGGTGGCCGTAATAATATCATAATCTCCATTGCATTCAAATTTAATTAATTTTTGTATTAATTCGATTTTCCTTCGCCTTAAAGAAGATATTTTTTCTGCTTTTAACTGATTAAACTTTTTAATATTTTTTATTGGCATTCCATGCCATAAGTTTACTAAAAATGCATTCCGTACAGCGTAATTCCCAACATCTTCAATACCATGCGAAAAAATATAAACCTTACCTATTAAACCAAAATACAAAGCTTTTAATGAATTTGTTTTATATGCTTCTCCTTTTAATTTGCGAATTTTATTTACTATCTCTTTTTTATTAGATATCCATATCGGACGAATATTTTGCTGCTGCGATTTGAGAAGAAATAAATAAAAATATTTTGGATTTCCGGTAAAATTTTCCCCATAAAATTCACCAAATACCCAAATATTTCGATTTTTATTTATAAATAATGATAAAAACCTTAGCAAATTAAATATAAAAAATTTACTAATAGTAATTAATCTTTTATTCTTTTTCTTCATTTCTATCCAATACGCTATTGTAAACTTCAACCATTTTTTGCATAAATACTTCCTTGCCGAATCTCTGATTTACCCTATTCCGAATTTCAATAGGGTTAAATTTCGAAAGATTTTTTATCATTTTCTGAATACCTTTTGCCAAAGATTCAGAATTCTCCTTTTCTACTAAAAAACCTGTATTTTCTTCAACAATTTCCTCGGGTCCTCCGCATCGCGTAGCCAATACCGGTATTCCGCTGGCCATTGCTTCCAATAGAACCAAGCCGAAGGATTCGTGACGGCTGGGTAAGATAAAAAAATCCAAGTCTTTAAAGAATTCGTATCTTTTTTCTGCAGGTATTAAACCTAAAAATTCACATTTATCTTCAACATTTAATTTTTTTGCTAATTCCATGTAATATGGCAATAATTTTCCACTTCCTCCGATAATTACTTTTAAATTTTCATTTTTTAGATGAATTAATGCATTTAGCAATATATCTAACCCTTTAACTTGGGTATCCAGTCCCCCTAAAAATCCGGCAACAATCCTTTTATGATTCTCTTTGGTTTGTTTTAAGTCAAACTTAAAAATATCAATTACATTTGGAATAATTTCAATAGGAGTTGATGTAAAATTTTTTATAATTTTTGCCGAATAATTTGAAACAGTAGTAATAAGATAAGCATTATTTAATGCACGGATAATAAGAAATTTATGAATCTTTGAACGAAATAATCCCACAAAGCCGCCATAATGCTCAGTAATCATATACGGAATTCTCAATTTTCTGGCCAGCATCATTGCAATAACGCCACCTGGATAGGAAACATGTGCATGAATTAAATCAATCTTCTCATCTATTATTTCCTCATGAATAACTTTTTGTACAATGCGAAGAAAATTCCATTGATTATATATCGGAAATGATCTTTTTATTTCGATCCTTATTACTTCCACCCCATTTTCCAAGGATCGATTGATCTTTGGCTTTCCAAACGGATTAAAAGACTTATAATCAACAATAGGATTGACAACAACCAATCTAAATTTTTTACTTAAAATTTCAATTTGTTCTTTAATGAATATTCCTGAAAAGTCCGTTTTGTCCTTTGGATACCAAGACGCAATAACTAAAATATTTGCCTTCTTAGTCATAGAAATAGCTTCCGATTTAAATGGAGCAAAGTATAAAATGCATATTCTTTATTTTAATTAATTTAAGCGACCTTATATTTTTACCATAACTATTAGATAGAACTTTAAGAATTCCTTTTATTAAATTCATAATTCATTTTTATTTTAAAAACTCCACCACCTTCTCTGCCGCTTTGCCGTCGCCGAAGGCCTTGCTTTGCGCGCCCGGCTGCGGACGGTTTACGGCACGAATAATCTTTTCGGGATCGGCGCCTACAATCACGTTCCAGCCGTTCTCCAAAGTTTCGATCCATTCCGTTTCATCACGTAAGGTTACGCACATCTTTTGCATAAAATAGGCTTCTTTTTGCAACCCACCGCTATCCGTCAATACCATGGAACAGTGCTTCAGCAGATAAATCATTTGCAAATAACTGACAGGTTCCACAATTTTTACATTATGCCCGGCAGGTACATTCAGCTTCCCGATCAACTTCTGTGTTCGCGGATGCAAAGGAATGACCACCGTTTTGTCCAGCTTGGAAAAGGCCGTAAAAATATCTTTCAGGCGCTGCGGATCGTCCGTGTTTTCAGGCCGGTGGATAGTGGCCAAATAATATTCCTGCAAATCTCCAATGCTTTGCGGACGATGTTTTTCCGTGACCAATTGTTTGTAATGCAAAATGGAATCGAACATCACATCGCCCGTAAAACACGCCCGCTCGGTCAACCCTTCCCTTGCCAACAACTCCATAGCGTTGCGCGTTGGCGCAAACAGCAAATCCGAAACATGATCGGTGGCAATCCGATTGATTTCTTCCGGCATGCGGCGATTAAAACTACGCAAACCCGCTTCCACGTGCGCGGTCGGAATATGTAGCTTGGTAGCCGCCAAAGATCCGGCAACCGTGGAATTGGTATCACCATAGGTTAGCACCCAATCCGGCATTTCTTTCAACAACACCTGCTCAATCCGATCCAGCATCATGCCCGTTTGCTTGCCGTGAGTCGCGGAACCCACTTCGAGATTGTAATCCGGTTCCGGAATTTGCAGCTCTTTAAAAAATATTTCCGACATATTGGCATCGTAGTGCTGGCCGGTATGAATAATCACCTCGTGCATACCATCCGTTCTGCGCAGGACGCGGCTCACCGTAGCCGCTTTAATAAATTGAGGCCGCGCTCCGACGATCGTTGCGATTTTCATTCTTCCAATCCTTTGTACATATTAATCAACCGATTTGCGCCAACGCTCCAGTCGTATTTTTCCAGAACAGCACGATGCCCGCGCTCGCCCATGGCCTTGGCCTTTTCTTTATTGCGATACAAATAAAAAATTCGATCCGCCAATTGACCGGCATTGCCGCTTTCAAAAATCAATCCGCAGGCATTTTCTTCAACAATCTTTTGAATCGATCGGCAATTGGAAGCGACGATGGGCTTTTTAAACAACATGTACAAAAACAATTTATTAGGGCTGGAATTATCGGTTTGCGGCGATTTAAGATGCGGAATCACGCAGACATCCGCATATTGCGCAAAAGCCTGCAGGTGACTCACCGGATGCCATCCTTCGAATACGAACAAATCATCCACCGCCCGCTCCTTAATGCGTGCACGCACGGACGTTTCATAGGAACCCGAGCCCACAATCACCACTTTCATCGGACGGATTTTATCTTTCAATACGGCCGCAGCATCAACCAATGTATCCAGGCCGCGCCTGCTATCCAATCCGCCGAAGTAAAACACCACAAAGGAATCGGCATATTTCGTTTTTAATTCGGGCAAATCTTCCTGCGATTCCAAAACGGTTTTGATTTCAGGACTGTTGGGAACCACAACAAACGGCACCGTCCGCTCCAATTGCGGTTCAATCCGTTCCTGCATGCCCGCATCCACAACCACAACGCGATCGACCCGACTCAGCCATTCTTTTTCTTTGGCAAACCATTTTTTCTTACTAATCAACAATTTACCCGCCAATGTGTTGGCAAATTTAATTTCCGAAATAAAGACGGGATAGTTTTCGTGCATATCGGCCACTAAAGGAAGGCCGAATTTCCGTTTGATTTGCAATCCCGTGCCGACCAAAGGCAAATCATGGATGTGAAGGGCATCGATTTGGTTCCGTTGTACAAACGCTTCCAATTTATTTTTCCAAAACCGGCGATAAAAAGGCACCGTTAAAATTAATGCCGAAAGTTTTTTAAACAACCAACGCGGCATAAAGACCCGATGTACCTTAATGCCCTTGAATTCTTCAAACTGCGGACGATTCCCGAAAGTAAAGCAAAGCAAATGCACTTCGAATCCGGCGGCAATGAGGCTGCGTGCTTCCTTCTCCACCCGATCGTCCGGAGGAAATTCCCGATCCAGCACCATGCCGATGCGCATTACTTTTCCTCCTGCAACAAGATTAAAATCGGATCTTTTTCAAAGGTTTCTTTTAATTTCTCATACTCCTGCGTCGTTAGGGTCAAAATGTTAATTTTTCGCTCGATTAACGTCTCCGTCTTTTTGCGCACGCGCTCCAATTCCTGCATATTGATATTTTCACCGACCACCACCAGATCGATCAAACCGCTGTCTTTGCCAATGGCGTAATCACCGCGAATAAAGGCATATTTTACGGCGCCCAATTTGTTGATGATATTGGCGGCAACTTTATCAATGCCGATGGATTTAACCACAATGTTACGGATGTCGTTAAACAACGGGTGTTGCCGATTGGCGCGGTAAACCTTATTACGACCCTGCGTTTCCACCGACAAAATCTTTGCCTCGGTCAGCTTATTCAATTCCAGTCGAATACTGTTGGTCGATTCGCCGAATTCTTTGGCCAACTGGCGTAAGTAACCGCTCATGTCCGGATTCAAAAAAAGCCGCATCAGCAATTTGACCCGCGTTTCCGAGGTAATCAGCGATTTAAGCATCATTTCACATTCCGAGTAAATATTTTACTCAAAATATAAATTATTTTTTTAAGCGATGCAAGCGGTTTTTTAATAGAATTTTTTCTTCCAAGCCGATTAAAACCGTCTCCGGCCAAAATCATGTCGATTTTTAATGTATTGAAAACTCTTTCTAAATCCATAGTTATTAAAAAACTTATGCCTAATATTTATTGACTTATTGCCAAAGGATTTATATATTGTGTCAGCCAAATCTTTTCAATCTGGAGGAAACTATGAACATCAAATTTTCAGCATTTATTTTGATTTTATTGGCCTTTTTTATGTTCAACTGCGCCGGAACCCGCAAAAAAGAAGAACCCGTTCAAGCAAACAAATCAGCGAATCAGGAAAAAGATCTGACCGATATCGAAGCGCTTTTGGGAATTGACACCAATACAAATCAACCCGCGAAAAAAACGCCGAGAAAAAAGAAAAAAAGCGAAAAATTGAATCTGTTAAATGAAAATGAAGTGGCCAATCCGGATCAGGCAAAGTCCGCACCGGCATTAACCAGTCGCGAAAAAAGAGAATACGAGCGCAAAATCAAAAATTTGCAACAGCAATTAAGAGACAAAGATCAAATTATTCAGCAGTTAAAAGACCAATTGAATCAGCAAAGTTTGGAAATCACACGACTTCAGACAAAAAAAGAATCCGCTCAAACCTATCAACCGACTGCGGCCGCGACGCCTGTTAGTAAAGTTGCCTCCGGCGAATACGAAGCCACCTATCAAAAGGCCCGCGCCGCCTTTGAAGCACGCGACTACCAAACGGCTTTGTCACTCTTTCAGTCGTTAATTGCCAGCAATCCGAATCATCCTTTGGCCGACAATGCGCAATATTGGATCGGCGAATGCCACTACGCCTTACGAAAATACGATGCGGCCATCATGGATTTCCAGAAGGTTTTTACCTTTCCAAATTCCAACAAATTGGCCGATGCTCAATTTAAATTAGTGTTGTGTTACCTGAGGAAAGGCGAGGTGGACAAGGCTAGAGAAGAATTTCAACAGTTGCGCAGTAAGTTTCCGAATAGTCCTTATGTAGCCCGCGCCGAAGCAATTTTAGCCAAATATTAAAAACGGTTTAAATAGAAAGTTCGATAAAGGCCATTCATTACGAATGGCCTTTATCAATTTTAGCACTATTCGAAACGCCGTCGAAGAGTCAAAGCAAACAGCTATTCTTGAAATATTTTGTCCTTGGGATAAGCATTCCGAATTTCATAATAATAAATCTGAGCCAAAGTATCCAAATCGGCTTCCATTCCACTGCCAATAAAATTAGCATCGACCAATCCTTCGAAGCCCTCTTTCCATTGACGGTACTCCGGATTATTCACGTAATTCCGAATAACATACACCAATTTTTTTATCCGACCTTCCGTAAATACAATTTCCAAAAACCGACTTAATATTTTTAAGGTATCGGGTTCACCGCTTTCCGTTCTGAATTTTACGGGAACCTTACCCCGCCGCGTTTTCCATTGCTCTTCTTTTAACATCGCGTATCCGCGTTCCACTTCCTTGCTCGTAAAGATATGAGTTTTAAGCGTCCCGTCTTTCACGGCTTTCAGCAACTTCGGCTTAGCGGTCCTTTTAATTTCAGCCATTAAAAAAGTTCCGATATCCGGAAATTCATCTCCGAGGATAGCATCGATTTTAAACGTGGCTCCGGAATCCAAAGTATCAACTTCTTCCAACCCGCCAATGTTAAACGAATCGATTAAAATCCGATTCAATTTAATCGCAGCCATAATCGTTTTTAAAACCAAAGCGCGCATAAAACCAAGGCTGGCAATTTTTTTATTTGACTCGGCTTCACCAATAAAATCGAGGTAAAGATCGGCTAGGGTAAACAATTTCAAATTGTTTGACCTTGCGGCGCGATTGATGATGTCGTCCAATCTGGCACGAATTTTATCCAGGACGTAATCATCTAATACCTGAGCCAATGTGGGCTCTGTCAACTTTTCCAGTAATTCTTCAGTCTTTTGGGCATCATCAATCGTGTTTAACGATTTTTCTTTCCGCAGCTCTTCGCGAAGTATCCGAAAAACTTCAATAGGATTAAAATAAAACGATTTAAATTCCGGTTCGTAGGCAAGATATTTGTAATTTAACAATCGGGCTAACGTATCTTCCGTTAATTGTCGGGAATTAAAATCAAGAGACTCCGGTCGCTGCAGCGCCATCAAGGAATCCAAATCGATCCGATCAATTATTTCCGCAGACACATCCTTCTCGTGCCGTTTTTTCTTTTTTGATTTAGGAGATTTCATTCCGTTTTGGCCTCAGGGATTTAGTATTCCCAAATTATTACTTCCATTATTTCGGGCAATTTTTTAATTGCATCTTTTAAAATAAAAATTTCCCGCATTCCTATCAAATATGAGCCGAAATTTTCGAGCCGCCAACTTAAAAATTCATTTAAAAAATAGCGTTTAAGTTTGGATAGAACATATTTGTTTATTAAATTTTCTGCTTTAAAGAACGCAAAATGTTTATCTAACCGAGTGAGGTGTATTATGAAACCTATTGATCGTCGTTTGTTTTTAGATCGGTTTTTGACCTACGTTAAATTTGATACCCAGTCCAGTGAGGAATCGAAGACTTATCCTAGTACGGAAAAACAAAAGGAATTGGGACGTCACTTAGTGAAGGAGCTCAAAGAACTGGGCTTAAAAGATGTGGAAATGGATGAACACGGTTACGTTTTTGCCACGTTGCCTTCCAATGTGGATTATGAGGTGCCTGTGATTGGGCTCATCTCTCACATGGACACATCGCCCGAAGTAAGCGGAGCCAATGTGAATCCGGTTATTCACAAAAATTATCAGGGTGAAGACATTGTTTTGCCGAATGATCCGGAGCAGGTGATTAAATTCGATCAAAATCCGGAACTGAAACATTGCATCGGTAAGGACATTATTACCACCGACGGCACGACGCTGTTGGGTGCCGACGATAAAGCGGGTATTGCCGAAATCATGGGCACCTTGCAATATTTGATCGAAAATCCTGAAATCAAGCACGGCACGATTCGCGTGGCCTTTACCGTTGACGAAGAAGTGGGCACGGGTACCAAATATTTCGACGTCAAAAAATTCGGCGCAGATTATGCCTACACGATTGACGGCGAATCGCTGGGTGAAATCGAAGATGAAACCTTTTGCGCGGATACGGCTTATGTGACCATTAAGGGCGTTAATGTGCATCCTGGCTATGCCAAAGGCAAAATGATTAACGGCATTAAAATCGGCGCCGAACTGATCGAACGCTTGCCCAAAGACCGCATGTCTCCGGAGACGACCGAAGGCCGCGAAGGCTATTTGCATCCGCATGCTTTCAAGGGCTCCGTGGAGCTTACGGAAATCACCTTTTTGGTACGCGATTTCACCGTTGAAGGCTTGGAAGAAAAGGAAAAGTTTTTGCAGGAACTGTGTGACGAATTGGGCAAGAAATACGCTCCGGCCACCGTGGAATTGAAGATCGAAGAATCGTACCGCAATATGAAATACAAAATCGATGAAGATCCCAAAGTGGTTGAATATGCCATCGAAGCGGTTAAACGCGCGGGCATTGAACCGAGACACAGTTTGATCCGCGGCGGTACGGACGGTTCCCGGTTGTCGTTTATGGGATTGTTAACTCCGAACATTTTTACGGGCGGCCATAATTTCCACAGCAAAAAAGAATGGATTTGCATTTACGACATGGAAAAAGCCGTGGAAACATTGGTTAACCTAGTACAAATTTGGGCGGAAAAAAGCAAAAAATAATGCCTTTAAAGTGCTCTCCCTCGGAGAGCACTTTTTATAAACATCGGACTATTTGATAATCAATTTAATTAAAAGGCAAGAATCATGTATCCCAAAGAAATAGAGTTGCTCTCGGATAAGGTTGTGCAAATTATTTGGGACGACGGGCACGAAAGCATTTATTTTGCCGATCACCTGCGCATTCATTGTCCCTGCGCTTCCTGCGAAAAAATCCGTAATGAAGGCGAAGATTCATGGGCGTACAAAACTTTCGTCAAGCAGGCAAAGGATGTCACTTTTAACTCGTGGCAAATGATCGGCCGCTATGCCATCATGTTCACCTTTAGCGACGGACATAATTTGGGCATGTACCAATTTGACGAATTGCGCAAGCTGTGCCAATGTGATATTTGCAGGAACGATATTGTGCGCATTCAAGGGCCGTTACGATAAGGTTGATTTCCGCTTATTTTTATCTTAAATTTGCAATTCTTGAAATCAAGGCCACCGTAGCTCAGCTGGTAGAGCAACTGATTCGTAATCAGTGGGTCGCAGGTTCAACTCCTGTCGGTGGCTCCGCGAAGACGAAGAGGCAAGGAAAAATTCCTTGCCTTTTTGTTTTTTCATGGTCTTTACTTCAATGACCAACGGGCACTTTTAAATGTTTACCATTGTCCGTTTTGCCCTGAGGGATTCGCTCCGTCTTTGATTTAATCCGATATTTGATTTTACTTCCGATAATTCCGCCGATAATTGCCCCGGTTAGTAGACCACCGGCTCCGGCTGCAGCGACCAAATAACCGGCCATGTCATTATCTTTGTCAACATAAAGGCAACCGCCGACAATTCCGCCCAAAAATCCGAAAAGCGAACCGTCAAAAACACCCACCCAATGATCTTTGAAATCAATACTCCGTATCTCGGAAAGACCGACCATTTGGATATTTTCGGATTTCGCGGGTTTAAATTGCAACGAATCGTTGGGCAAGACCGTTAATTTCTTTACGCGGATGATCTTCCCCGAATTAAATTTCAGCGAACCTTCTTTGGTTTTCCCAAGATAATTTAGCTCGTTTATCGCGCGTGAATCGACATTTTGCCGCAGCAAAAATTTATTTCGGGTACAGGCGCTTAGCAGGAAAATTAGCAATAAATACTTGATTATTAGTGCATGTGGTCTCAAAATATTATTCCTCCTTTGAAACGAAAATTCATTATCGATGTTTATTTATTGACAACTATCGTTAAACCGAATTTGATAACTTTTAGCAATCCAAAAGAACAAATAACGCCCATTGTTTTTTAGGCAGCCGATTCATTTCCCCCCCGCGTTAACTCATTGGCGATAAGTTCAGCTTGTTTTAAAACCGTCTCTGTGGCCAGCTTTTGCATATCCGGCGGGTAGCCATATTGCCGCAAAGTTCTTTTAACGATTACCTTCAGTTTGGCTCGTACGCTTTCTTTAATTGTCCAGTCGATGGAGGCATTCTTTTTAACTTTTTCAAAAAGGACAACAGCCAATTCCCGCAATTTTTCTTTGCCCATTACTTCCCGTGCGCTTTTGTTGTTGGCAATAGCCGTGTAAAAAGCATATTCAAATGTTGAAAGGCCCATCTCCTGCGGTTCTTTGTCCATTTCCTGAATTTCTTTACCTAATTTAATCAATTCTTCAATAAACTCGGCAGCGGTAATAATTTTATTGTGGTATTTTTTAATGGCATTTTCCAGCATTTCCATCAAAGTCTTGCTTTGCACCAAATTGGTTTTGGCGCGTGCTTTTATTTCATCGTTCAGGAGTTTTTTGAGAACTTCCATGGCGATGTTTTTGTGCTTCATTCCTTTAACTTCCAAAAGGAACTCTTCAGAAAGAATGGAAATGTCCGGTTTTTTAATGCCGGCGGCGTCAAACACATCAATCACTTTGTCTGTAACCAACGCTTTGTCAATGACCTGCCTGATGGCTGTTTCCAGTTCTTCATCGGTCTTGCCAGGGCCTGGCGTTTCAAATTTCACCAGTCGCGCTTTGACGGCCTGAAAGAAAGCCACTTCATCTTTGACATCCATCGCCTGCTCATGCGGAATGGCAATGGCAAATGCTTTTGATAAGGCGGTTACTTCATCAATAAATCGTTTCTTACCATTTTCCAAACCGAGAATGTGTTCTTCGGCAGCCAAGATAATCGATAGTTTTTGCGACGTGTCCGCAGTAAAATATTCTTCATATTCGAAGCCGTGAAACATGGCCGAAACTACTTCCAGTTTTTCCAACATTAAATTTACGGCCTTTTCCTGCGTAATGGTCGGGTCACCCCGCCCGCCGCTTTCGGAATAAAATGACAGCGCTTTTTTCAAATCCGAAGCAATGCCCAAATAATCAACGATTAAACCGCCCGGCTTATCCTTGTAAACCCGATTTACGCGAGCAATGGCTTGCATTAAATTGTGCCCTTGCATCGGTTTGTCGATATAAAGCGTGTGCAAGCAAGGAACGTCAAAACCGGTCAACCACATATCGCGCACAATGACAAGTTTTAGCTCATCCTTAGGGTCTTTCATGCGTTCGGCCAACGCACGGCGTTGTTCTTTGGTCGTATGATGTTTTGCCAGTTTCGGTCCATCGGAAGATAATGCCGTAAACACCACTTTAATCACGCCTTTGCTCAAATCATCGCTGTGCCAATGAGGACGCAGTTTAATGATTTCATCATACAACTCCACGGCAATACGGCGCGACATGGCAACAATCATTCCTTTACCTTCAAACACTTCCTGACGGGCTTCAAAGTGAGAGACAATATCTTTGGCAATGCGCTTGATGCGATCCTTACTGCCGACCAGCGCCTCCAACTGCGTCCATTTGGCTTTGGCTTTTTGGGTTTCGCTGAGATCGTCTTCTTTAAGTTCTTCGTCCAGTTCTTTTACCAGCCGTTTCCCTTCTTCACTTAAATGGATTTTAGCCAAACGACTTTCGTAATAAATACGTACCGTTGCACCGTCTTCAACCGCCTGAGCAATATCATAAATATCGATGTAGTTGCCGAAAACGGCAGGTGTGTTTTTATCGGTTTTTTCGATGGGCGTTCCGGTAAAGCCCAGATAGGTAGCGTTCGGTAAAGCATCGCGCAAATATTTGGCAAATCCGTACACCGTCTTTTTACCAACGATTCGGCCATTGTCATCTTTGGCGTCTATGGTCTTAGCCTTAAATCCGTATTGCGTACGATGCGCCTCGTCGGCAATAACCACAATATTTCTGCGCGGCGATAGTTGTTCGTAAATATTGCCCTCGTCCGGTTGAAATTTTTGAATGGTGGTAAATACAATGCCGCCGGATTCGACCTTTAACAGTTCTTTTAAATGCTCGCGACTTTGCGCCTGGACCGGAGCCTGACGCAACAACTGCTTGCAAGCGGCAAAGGTATCAAAAAGCTGATCGTCCAGATCGTTGCGATCGGTAATGACCACAATGGTGGGATTCCGCATTTTAAGAACAATTTTTCCGGCGTAAAAAACCATGGAAAGCGATTTGCCGCTGCCTTGCGTGTGCCAGACCACACCGCCTTTACGATCGCCGACCGGTTGCGATTTAACACCAGGCACTCCATAGCTCTCCGGCGATTCGCGCACGAACAAAGTGGAATCTTCTTTAAATCCTGCTGCCCGAAGGGTGGATTCAACTGCCCGATTCACGGCGTAATATTGATGATAGGCGGCCAGCTTTTTAACGGTTTCAATGGTGGTAAGACCGGTCTTTAAATCTTCTTTTTTGGTCTTTTCAAAGACGATAAAATGGCGAATGAGATCCAGTAAAGTCTCTTTGTTGAGCATGCCTTTGATCAGCGTTTCCAACTGCCCGATCAGCGGAGAAGCTTCTTTTTTACCATCCTCTGTTTTCCAGGCCATAAATCGGCTGTAGCCTGAAGAAATGGTACCGGCGCGCGCTTCCAAACCATCGGAAATGACGCAAAAACCGTTGTAGGTAAACAGCGACGGAATGGCGTTTTTGTAAGTTTGAATTTGTTTAAATGCCGATTTTACGGTGGCGTTTTCGTCCGCCGGATTTTTTAATTCCATAACCACCAACGGCAACCCGTTGACAAACAGAATAATGTCAGGGCGTTTGTTGATATTGTTTTCAATGACCGTGAACTGGTTGCAGACCACAAAATCATTATTATCGGGATTTTCAAAATCTACCGGCCAAACCAGATCGCCGCGCTCTTTACCGTCCTTTTGGTAACTGACCTTTACGCCTTCGGTTAGCATACGGTGGAAGGTTTCGTTATTGGTAATCAGTTCAGGGGAATGGATGCGCTGAATTTGTTTGATAGCGTCTTCAATGGCTGAAGCCGGCACCGTGGGATTGATACGCCGCAGAGCAGTTTGCAGCCGATCCAATAATAAGACATCCTCAAATGTGCTGCGTTCCGGTCGTTGACCATCGGGGGCAATATCCGGTCCGGATAGATAATGATATCCCAAAGATTCCAATAATTCAAGGGCCAGGGCCTCGATATCCGATTCGGTTATTTTATTCATAAAATCTGTCTTCCCGCCAATTCAAAGGGTTATTAATAATATACCGCGAAATTCGCAAATACGATTTTTCATTGCGAATGATATGATCGTAAAAACGTTCCTGCCAGGCAAAATCAAATCCCAATCGATGGGCATGTTTGGAAACCGCCGATTTATACGAACCAATGATGGACGAAACAGTATTTTCCCCCTGATTTTGGAATCGTTGTTGTCCGATGGTTGTGGGCGGCGGTTGGTCGGACGGTTGCGATGGTTTTGATTGCGACGGTTGTGGTGGTTGTGATTGTTGCGTTTGTGGTGATTGTGGTGATTGTGGTGATTGTGGTGATTGTGGTGATTGTAGAGACAAGGCATGCCTTGTCTCTACGTTTCCATCAACGTTTCCATCAACGTTTCCACCGACGTTTCCATTAATGTTTCCATTGACATTACCGTTAACGTCATTGTAATCATTAACGTTGTCGTTTTCATTATTGCCATTTGCGTCGTTGTCGTTATCATTCACGTTGTGCAAAATCAAAATACCGTGGACGTGGTTGGGCATAACCACAAACGCGCCTAATTCCACATTGTGCGCGTGATTTTTAATTTCGTACCAAAACACATCGGCTAAAACGCCAATGTGCGACAAATGCATTCGGCCATGGCTAATATCACCGAAATATTTAACCCGGTTTTTGGTGCAGATGGTGATAAAATAGGCGCCGGCCCAACCGTAATTCCAATTTTGCAGCCGCGTGGAAGGGATGCGGTATTTGTTGCGAAATTTTTCGGTGGTCATTTTCTGTTATCCCCAATCAATTGATTTTTGGTATGTGGGGTATGAGACAAGGCAGGCCTTGTCTTTACGCGCACTTCACCGCTCATCAATTTGGGCAGCAATATATCGCGCAGATTTTCAAGCGTGTGAATTTGACTATTGTTTTTCTTTATTTTTTCAAATAGGTGTAATGTGATTTTCGAAAAAGATTTAAGAATTTCCGGGAAAGGTATTTTTAATTCAATCTCATTAAGATCAGATTGACGAATCAAAGGCTGAGTACTACCTACATTAAAATTTTCCAATTTTGCAATTTTCAAATAGAAGTAAATAAAGTAAAACAAGTGTTCTGATTTTGGTTTTATTACTAAGGTATTGTCAGATAACCAAACTTTACCTTCTGAAATAAATACATTCCCTAATGTACCAACACGACCAGTAAAAATTAATTTTTCATCATATAGAAATTTATTAGTCCTACCAATTAGGCCGTTTGCGCCAAGTACAGGATAAGTTCCTTCTTTAATGTATTCTTTTCTTTTTAATCCTTTTCCACTTGAAATATTAATTAAATCACCAAGTGTCCCTTTTTCCCAATCATCCTGTGCTTCTTCGATAAACCACTGCCTAAACAGGGTTTCGGCCAAGTCTTCCAGAGTTTTGTTTTGGCGGTGCAGCAGGTCGATTTTGTCATCCAGGCTGGAGAGCACCGCGGCAATGGCTTTTTGCTCGGGGAGCGGGGGGAGTGGAATTGGAATATCTTTAATATTATATAATGGTAACTTGGGTTGTGTAGAGCCGACAATTCTAGACTTAATTTCCGATTGACCATTTTCCGATATTAAATAATAAAATAAAAAACTATTATCTATTTGGCTTTTTTCTAAATTTACTATCTTTGCACAATTTTCTGTTAGGCTTGCCATATGAAGTTCTTTTGGTATAATAGCACAAAGTCCTATTGTTCCAACAATTGAAATTATTATATCATTTTCTTCAACAATATAATTTGAAATAGATGGGAATACGTCATTTGGGACAAATAACAATTCATCTATTTTTATTTTATGATTTGTGATATCTCTTGTTCTGATATATGGGTGTTTTGATGGAAACATAGATAATGATTCACCTTTTGGTAACCTTTTCCCTCCTTTAACAATTGTAATATCCCCTAATTTACATTTCTTCCACTCACTCATCGGCCATCACCTTTTTCAAATTTTCCTTCAGCGCAAAGGATGATTTATCCATTTTTGAAAAGGCAAACCACTTTTTACCCAAATCTTTCAATGAAGCGCCAAAGTGGTAAACTTCCTTGTCGTCAATAATCAAGAAACGGTCGTGTGCTTTGCCGAATTTCTTTATTTCAAGGGTCGGATATTGGGCATTGAATTTCTTGGCGTCCAATTCCAAAGACCTGGTTATTCTTCCGGTTAATATCGTCACTTTTACATTCTTTTTCTTTTTGCCGAACAAATCCAAGACCGTTTCGTCAATGTAGTTATCAATCAGCACAATGCTTTTGTTTGCTTTGCGCACCAAACCGGAAACGAATTTGTAAGCTTCGAATATCTGACCGTCAAAAAAGACGCCTTGTTTGGGTTGGATCTCTTTACTCTGCAAGGCGTTAAAAACTTTTTCAAATTTTTCATTGGTTTCTATTTCATGTTTAAGTTGTCTTTTTTCAATCGTATCGATTCTTTGAAAAATTTGTGCGTTATTTACCAAAAACCTGCGCATGGCAACAAAGGCTTCCATAATGCGAATGCTTACCTTTACAGCGGTTTCACTGCGCAACACAGCGGAAAGCATGGCAACGCCCTGTTCGGTAAAGGCATAGGGTAAATATCTTCGCCCACCATGTTTATTTGAGGTCACAATTTGTGACCTCAAGATTTCTTCATACTCTTTCCGGGTAAGCTGGAACCGGAAATGAACTGGAAAACGCTCAATATTTCTCTTAACAGCCTGGTTAAAAACTTTTGTTTCCACACCATAAAGTTCCGCCAAATCACTGTCCAGCATTACTTGGATACCGCGGATCGTATAAATCTTTTTTTGAATAGTTACGGCGTCATAAATGATTATTTGATTTTTTACATCTTCCATTTTTTTATCTATCCCATTTTTATGGTCACAGAATGTGACCATAAAATTCATTACTTGGCGTCGTCATCGTTTTGCAAGATTATCTTTTTCAGATTTTCCAGTATTCGCGCATTCAACCGCTCTTCTTCCAGCATTTGTTCTTTCAGTTCATCCGTTAGTTTGGCAAAACGTTCGTTAAAATCAAAATCATCTTCCTGGTCAGGTAAGCCCACATACCGACCTGGCGTAAGCACATAATCCAAGGTAGCTACTTCTTCAATCGTAGCCGATTTACAAAAGCCTTTCACATCTTCGTAATTACCGTTCGGGTCGTGCCAGGCGTGGTAAGTTTCGGCAATTTTTTTGATATCATCGTCGGAGAATTCACGGGTACGGCGATTAATCAAATGCCCCATATTGCGGGCGTCAATAAACAGAATTTCGTCTTTTCGAAAACTTTCATTGCCGTTGGCCTTAGCGCGATTCAAAAACCAAAGACTGGCCGGAATCTGGGTATTTAAAAACAGTTTGGCAGGCAAGTTCACGATGCAATCCACCAAACAGGCTTCTACCAAATTTTTTCGGATTTCGCCTTCGCCGGAAGTTTTGGAAGTGAGCGCTCCTTTAGCCAAAACAAAACCGGCTCTGCCATTGGGATTTAAATGAAAAACAAAATGTTGAATCCAGGCGTAATTGGCGTTGCCCACAGGCGGAACACCAAATTGCCAGCGTGCGTCGTTGCGCAACAGGTCTCCGGACCAGTCGCTGTCGTTGAACGGCGGATTAGCGATAACAAAATCAGCTTTCAGGTCTTTGTGTGCATCGTTTAAAAACGAGCCTTCGTTGTTCCATTTAACCTGCGAGCTGTCAATACCTCGAATAGCCAAATTCATTTTGCACAAACGCCAGGTAGTCTGATTGCTTTCCTGCCCGTAAATGGAAATATCGTTGACTTTTCCCTGATGTTGTTCCACAAATTTTTCAGACTGAACGAACATTCCGCCGCTGCCGCAACAAGGATCAAAAACACGGCCTTTGTAGGGTTCCAGCATTTCCACTAACAGTTTGACCACACTTCTCGGCGTATAAAACTGTCCGCCTTTTTTGCCTTCGGCCAGGGCAAACTCACCGAGGAAATATTCAAAGACCCGCCCTAGGAAATCACCTTTGCCGTTGCTTTCCTTCATTGAAATATTGCTTATTAGGTCAATGAGTCCGCCCAAACTGGTTGGATCCAGATTACCACGTGCGTACACCTTTGGTAGCACTCCTTTTAGCGAAGGATTGTCCCGCTCGATAGCATCCATGGCCGCATCCACATCCTTTCCAATCTCCGGCAATTTAGCTCGTGACCGCAAATAAGACCAGCGCGCCGAAGGCGGTACAAAGAAAACGTTTTCCGCCTTATACTCGTCGCGGTCTTCCGGATCGGCGCCTGCGTATTCGCCTTCGCCCTTTTGGAGCTTTTCGTGCAAATCTTCAAAAGCGTCAGAAATATATTTAAGGAAAATCAATCCTAACACGATGTGCTTGTATTCGGCCGCGTCAATATTCTTGCGCAACTTGTCCGCCGCTTTCCACAGTTGCTTTTCCAGCGGTTCTTCTTTGGTGTTGTTCTTTTTAGCCATTTAACCGTCCTTAATAAAGGGAACTAATTTTATGTTTAAATTTAGGAAGTAATAATACATTGGAATAGCCGTCAAAATATATTCAAATTTAAAACGGCCCCGGAGCCGCGCTATTCCGGGACGAAGGCCAAAGAGCCGGAGGTCAGCCGACTCATGCTCCGGGAGCCGCTTCATTATAAGTATAACAGAAAAATTTACAAAATCAAAATTTCTCTGATCTCAATCGCGTGTGAAATCCGAAAAACGTCTTAATTTTTGCCTAAACTTTTACCTGCCGCAAAGCTTGCGAGAGATCGGCAATCAAATCTCTGAAATCTTCCAACCCTACCGACAGGCGAACCAAACTTTCGGTAATGCCGCACTCGGCCAATTCTTCGGCGGAATAGGTAGAGTGGGTCATGGAGGCCGGATGTTCGATAAGGGAATCCACATCGCCCAGGCTAACGGCCAAAGTAAACAGCTTTACCGAATCCATCAGTTTTTCACCGGCGCGTCGGCCGCCTTTAATTTCAAAACTGACCATGCCGCCGAAACC
>JALWEA010000657.1 GCA_027039465.1 Calditrichia bacterium
AGGCTACGACCAACGCCGGATATCCGTCAACCGTACTTAAAATACAGACGCTTAAGTAAAACACTTCGCAGCGTTTGAAATCCGAAAGGAAAGAATAATGATTAAAACCGTCACTTTAAAAATCAAAGGCATGACCTGCGACCATTGCGCGCGTACTATTGAAAAATCTTTAGATACGGAAGGCGTTCTGGACAAGAAGGTCAACTATCCTCAAGCTTCAGGAAAAGTTACATTCGATGAAACGAAGATCGATGTGGAAGAATTGATTCGCCGTGTAAATGATATTGGCCATTATCGCGTCGTGGGGATTAACCATTTAAGCGAAAAAGGGATTGCATCCGATGATAAGCATCTGCTCATTATCGGCGGTGGATCGGCGGCTTTTGCGGCTGCGCTGGAAGCCCTTGCTGTCGGTGCGAAAGTCACTATGATTAATGACGGCTTGCCCATCGGCGGCACGTGCGTGAATGTGGGTTGTGTGCCTTCCAAAAATTTGATTCGTGCGGCCGAACGTTTGCACAAGGCTCGTAATAATCCATTCTCTGGCATTCAAACCGACGGGAAATTGGAATCGCTGTCTTCTTTAATTGAACAGAAAAGAGAATTGGTCGGGCAATTACGCATCGAAAAATACATTGACGTGGTCAAAGATAAGCCGGGATTCCGACTTATTAAAGGACGTGCCCGTTTTGTTGGCACCCGCGCCGTGGAAGTGAACGGGGAAACTTTGACTGCAGACGCTTTTTTGATTGCCACCGGCGCCCGACCCTTTATCCCGAATATTCCCGGGCTGGCCGACGTTGAATATCTGACCAATGAATCCGCTTTTGAATTGGACACCCTGCCTGAATCGCTTATTGTTTTAGGTGGGCGTTACATCGCTTTGGAATTGGCACAGATGTTTTCCCGCCTGGGCAGCAAAGTAACCGTGTTGCAACGATCGCCGCGCATTTTACCCGACGAAAGCTCCGAGCTGACCGAAGCTTTGACCTTTTATCTGAAGGAAGAAGGGGTGAATATCGTGACGGGCAACCGATTCAATCGAATTTATCAGAGTGCTGAGGCCATTACCGTGGAAACAACGGCAAACGGCCGACAGCGTACTTTTATGGCAGACAAAATTTTAGTGGCTACCGGGCGACAACCGAATACGGACAATATGGGGCTTAAGCAGGCTGGTGTTGCAACGGACGCTCGCGGCTTTATCAAAACGAATGATTATTTACAAACCTCGGCTGATCACATTTTTGCCGCAGGCGACGTACTGGGCAGGAACATGTTCGTGTACACCGCCGCTTACGAAGGAAAATTGGCGGCACGAAACGCCTTGACTGCCGATAAAACGGAAACGGATTATTCAGCGCTTCCGTGGGCGATTTTTACGGATCCGCAAATTGCCGGCGTGGGGTTGAATGAACGTCAGGCGCATGAACGGGGACTTCCTGCGGAGAGTACCGTGCTGCCGTTAAGCTATGTGCCTCGTGCCTTGGCTGCCCGCGATACCCGCGGATTCATAAAACTGATCCGCAACACCCAAACCGACCGACTCTTGGGTGCACGCATTTTGGCGCCGGAAGGCGGCGAATTGCTAATGCAAATTAGCATGGCCATTAAGTTTGGCATTACCGTGGAGCAAATTAAAAATCTGTTCCATCCCTATCTTACTCTTTCGGAAGGCATTAAATTGGCGGCTATCAGTTTTAGCAAGAATGTAGCGGAATTAAGTTGCTGCGCAACCTGATATTTCAGGAATTGTTTGGATGGGCTGGAGCGGTAAAGTTGAATTATTGAATCGGGAAGCGTTATTCGTATATTCGTGTATTCGTTAATCGCGGATTGGGGGGACAAGGCTGTCATCGCGAGGTTAGGAACTATGGCTGGCGCCACGAATTATAAACCTAACTTGAGCGATTCTTAGTTAGAAGAAAAAACCTTTTGGGTATTTAAGACGTTGTGTTTATATTACTTAAAACACATAGACAATAACTAAACCCAACAACCCAAAAGGT
>JALWEA010000658.1 GCA_027039465.1 Calditrichia bacterium
CTTACTCGGAAATTGACACCATTACGGGCAAAGGGCAGACCAAGGTAAGTGTTGTGCTAAAAAACGGTATGGCGTGCGATTTGCGCCTGGTTGATGAAGAAGCTTTTCCGTTTGCTTTGCAATATTTTACCGGTAGCAAAGAACACAATACCGCTTTACGCCATCGTTCCAAGCAAATGGGGTTTACTTTGAATGAATACGGATTATTTAAACAGAATCAAAAAACATTCGTTGCCTGTTCTTCGGAAGACGAAATTTACAAGGCTTTGGGATTACAATTCATCGAACCCGAGTTGCGTGAAAATTACGGCGAGCTTGAAGCCGCGGAAAAAGGGACACTGCCCAAGCTCGTCGAAGAAAAGGATTTGCAAGGTGTTTTTCACGTTCACAGCACTTACAGCGATGGAAGCAACTCTATTGAAGAGATTGCCAAACGTTGCATGGATTTAGGTTATCATTATTTGGGAATCAGCGATCACAGCAAGTCGGCCTATTATGCCAACGGTTTGTCGGAAGAACGCATTAAACGCCAGCACGAAGAGATTGATCGGTTGAATGAAAAGCTGAAACCCTTTGTGATATTTAAGGGAATTGAAGTTGATATTTTGCCGGACGGCTCTTTGGATTACGACGATGCCGTTTTGGCTACCTTTGATTTTGTGATTGCTTCGGTGCATTCATCGTTTAATCTGCCGGAAAATGAAATGACCGAACGTATTTGTCGGGCTTTGCAGCACCCCGCGGTAACCATGTTAGGCCATCCGACGGGTCGTTTGTTGTTAGGCCGTGAGCCTTATGCTCTGGACATGGATCAAGTTTTGGAAACAGCGGCAAAGCATGGCAAAATTATTGAAATCAACGCTAACCCTTATCGTTTGGATCTGGATTGGCGTTGGGGTATTAAGGCTAACCGAATGGGTATTAAAACATCAATTAATCCCGATGCTCATGCCCTTGAAGGTTTGGAAGATGTGCGCTTTGGCGTGGGGATTGCCAGAAAGGCCTGGTATGAAAAATCGTTGGTCTTGAATACATTTTCCGTGGAAGAAATTAAGGCGTTTTTAGCACAATCCAAGCAGCGACAATAAGAACTCGGGGCCGGACGACTTAAATAGAACTCAAAATCGATCCATCAAAAAAGCCCCGAACTTTCGGGGCTTTTTAGCAAATTTTAAAAGATTTTTTTTCTTTTTCGCCGATAGGGTTGCGGCGATGTGTGAATGTTGCATTTTTTAGTCGGAGCATATTTAATATTGTACAGCTCCTCAAAAGTCTCGGGGCAATAGGGTGTGGCCAAAAGCCGTGATTCTTTACAAATTTTTAAGCGAACCACACCGGAGCACTGAGGAAAATCATGCCGCTCGATGTTTAATGAATCGTAAACCATTTTCATGAAATCCGCCCAAAAAGGCAAAGCTGCGGCAGAGCCGGTCATTCCGTGACCAAGGCTGTATTTGAAATCATCCAATCCTACCCAAACGCCTGCTACGATTTCCGGCGTAAAGCCGATGAACCAGGCATCGGTGTAAGAATTGGTCGTTCCGGTTTTACCGCCCGCTTTTTCGTAAAACTTGTAAATAGTACGGGCATGAATACCCGTACCGCGATTGATTACCGTTTGCAGCATATCATTCATAATGTAAGTGGTTTCGGGCGAAAGTGCTTCTTTCATTTTGGGCGTTGCGGAATAAATGACGTTTCCGTTACGGTCTTCGATTTTGGTAATGGCAACGGGATAAACATGAACGCCGTTATTGGCAAAGATGCCGTAAGCGGAAACGATTTGCAGCGGAATCACATCGGCGCTGCCTAAGGCCAACGAAGAATAAGGCGGCAGCGGTGTGGTAATACCCATTTCCCGTGCGTATTTGATAACCACTTGCGGCGTTATATCATCAATCAGACGCACGGCGACGGAATTCAGAGAGCGACGCAGGGCATCTCGTAAAGTTACCATTTGGCCGGTAAATTTCCCGTTGTAATTTTGCGGTGTCCAACGCGT
>JALWEA010000659.1 GCA_027039465.1 Calditrichia bacterium
TTCTTGCCGAACGGTGTCCGGACGCAGTTTTATGTGGTACATCTGCAACCCAAAGGATTTGTTTTGTTGGCTTCGGATGATGCCTTGCCGCCGATTTGGGGTTTTTCTGCGCAGAACAATTTTACGGGTACGCCGCCTTTGCGAGCCTTATTGATTGCCGAAACGAATAACTGGCATCATATTTTGGCACGGCAACAATCATGGACTGAGCACAATCGGAATCAATGGAAAAATTTGGAGACGGCCGGCCAAAGTACGCTGTTCAAAAACACGGAGGATACCACCTATTATTTTCCCACGCCCGTATGGGGGCAAGGGACCACCAACGGCGTTTACATTTTTAATTACTACACGCCCAACCACTGGTCTGCGGGCTGCGTGGCTACGGCCATGGCCGAAGTTTTGGCCTTTTATCAATGGCCGCCGGTGGGAACGGGCCATCACTGCTACACGGAAAACGACGCCGGTCAATTGTGCGCCGATTACGCTTCCACCTATTACGATTGGGCCAATACGCTTTTCAAATACAAAGACGAGCATACCACTTCGGCTCAACGTCGGGCGGCCGGGCTGCTAACTTATCATGCGGCTATTAGCGTGGATATGGATTTTTCGGCCAACGGCTCAACGGCCAACGTCTCCGATGCGCCCAATGCCTTTCACAACTATTTTCGTTTAAGCGGGCATTACAAAGCTTCGGGTAACAGCGGCTTTTGGAATGAGTTGATCAACAATATGAAAGACGAACGTCCGGCGATTTTGGCCATTCACCGCTCCGACGGCTTGGGCCATGCTGTTGTGGCGGACGGCTATTCCGAAAGGAACGGATTTTTCCATCTGAATATGGGTTGGAACGGCAGCGACAACGGTTGGTACGATATCAGCGGAACCTGGAATGCGGGCGGTTACAATGCGGTGGATGGCGCCACCAAAGGCATTGTGCCCAGCCCAATGGTCATTTCCGATGTGGAAATGCTAAGTGATACTTCATTCATCTTGCGCTGGCGCGTCAGTCCCAAATTAAAAGCGCAATATTTCGAATTGCAGCAAGCCGCCGCCGCTAACGGCACCTGGCAAACGCTGAGCGCCTCCGTTCCGGATACGTTTTTCACCGTAACCGTACCGGCAATCGGGAACTATTATTACCGGGTGCGTGCCCGCCGCGATGATATTTGGTGGGATTGGTCGGCTGCGCAAAAAGTGGCACTGGGCGGGCCGCGTTGGATTACCTTTAATGTGAACATGACTTACCAGCAATTGGGAGAACAAGACAGCGTGGTGCTACGTGGTAATATTCCGCCGTTGCAGGGTAGCATGAACAGCCCGGCTCTGAAAGATTCCACCGGCGACGGCATCTATTCCATTACGCTTCCTTTTGATCTGGATTACGTTGGAAAGGAGCTTTTGTACCGTTTTGCCATTGCCGGGCCCAACGGCACAAAGATGGAATCTTTCAATCGGTCGTACACCATCGGTTATGCGCAATACCAGAATTTGGACACGGTCTATTTTGACGATTACACGGCTTTGCAGCAAAAAGCAGCGCTTCCGCAAACGGTAAAGCTTTTGGGGAATTTCCCAAATCCGTTTAACCCGGGCACGCGCATTTATTACGAATTGAATCGAAGGGCCAATGTCAAGTTAATCGTGACGGATGTTTTGGGTCAAAACGTTTGTACCATTACAAAAAGGTCGCAAGGCATGGGGCGCCATTCGATTTATTTTGACGGACAAAATTTACCCTCGGGCATCTATTTCTACCGCTTGCAGGCGGGTAAAATCAGCCGCGTGGGTAAGATGGTTTTGATGCGATAACCGGAATTCCATTCTAAGGGGAATATAGTATTGTAAAAATATAAAAATGTAAAAAAGTATGTTTACAACCCTCCCCCTAACCCCCTCCCTGCGACTCGCAGGGAGGGGGAATTAAAGGGGGTGGGTTCAAACAGGAATTCTCGAATGACGATATGTTAATAGCAAAGGTCTTTGAAAGAAAATAAA
>JALWEA010000660.1 GCA_027039465.1 Calditrichia bacterium
GATGTTCGATAAGGGAATCCACATCGCCCAGGCTAACGGCCAAAGTAAACAGCTTTACCGAATCCATCAGTTTTTCACCGGCGCGTCGGCCGCCTTTAATTTCAAAACTGACCATGCCGCCGAAACCAAACATCTGTTTTTTGGCCACTTCATGCTGAGGATGCGTGGTCAAACCCGGATAATAAACCCGCTTAACTTTGGGATGGAATTGCAAAAATTTGGCCACCTTGGTGGCATTTTCCTGATGGCGCTGCATGCGCACGGCCAACGTTTTTAAACCGCGCACCAAAAGCCAGGCATTCACCGGACTGATAACCGCTCCCAAATCCCGCAGGAAATTGGCGCGTAGGCGATCAATAAAATCCTTTTTACCGATCACAACACCGGCCACCGTATCTCCGTGACCGCCAATGTATTTGGTCGCCGAATGCAACACCACGTCCGCTCCCAGTTCCAAAGGACGTTGAAAATAAGGCGTGGAAAAGGTATTGTCCACCACAAGAGGAATCTTGTAATCTTTGGCAATTCTGGCGCAGGCCTTTAAATCCGTCACGGTTAAGGTGGGATTGGCAGGTGTTTCGATGTAGATTAAGCGTGTGTGGTCGTCAATGGCATTGAGAATGTTTTCCGGATTCGTGGTATCCACTTCTCTAGTCTCTATTTTGTAACGCGGCAATGTTTCCATGAACAAATTGTGCGTGCCGCCGTAAAGCGTGTTGGTGGAAATGAAATTATCCCCCGACTCGCACAGCGAAAAAATCACACTGGAAATCGCTCCCATACCCGAAGCAAACGCCAACGCCGCTTCGCCGCCTTCCAAAAAAGCCATTTCCCGCTCAAAGGCCGCCTGGGTGGGATTTCCCAAACGAGTGTAAACATAGCCTTCTTTTTCGCCGAGAAAAAGCTGAGCACCGTGCCTGGCGCTTTTGAATTTAAAGGTAGAACTTTGGTAAATCGGTAAACTTAATGCACCCGTAGCCGGGTCGGCCCCACCGGAGCCATGGACGCACAATGTGTCAAACGAAAGTTTTTTTAATTCATGGTTTTCCATGGTCAATCCTCTGTTAATTTTGCTAAATCGGCAACAAAAATAATATAGAAGTAGCAAAGAATAAAATCAAATGCGTGAACGGTTTTTTAACGGTTATTTCGACGCAAATCAGGGAACGTTTGCCAATTTGTTTTTTGCATCACAATGCAGCCGTACCCTGAATCCGCATTAGGAATTAGTGAATGGGAAAAAGCATTATCCGTATATTCCTTTAGCCTTTAATCGTATTTTCTGGATTGTAAGAATTATGCCGTGACCGAGCCCAGTGATACAGCACGCGTTATTATTTTTTAGACATTTGATAGAAGAAAATAGATGTTCAGCCCCGGTTACAGGGCTTTTTAAAATGGATTCATTAATGATTCAGGTAGGCTTCGATGTGTTCCATGGGATAGGATTTCTCATACAAATCAAGAACCGTTTTCAGGCGACGAATGCCATAGCGCGTTAGTTTCATGCCTTGCTTGTTAACCGGGAAGACCAGGCCCATGCGAATAAACCGTTTGATCACCTCCGCGCTGACGCCCAATTGCATTGCCGCTTCGTTAATTCCGTAAAGTTCGCTTTGCATGACATTCTCCTTCTTGCATTCAACAAAACCTATTACCATTACTCGGAAATGTTCAAGCAATCTTTAAGAATACGATATTCCGCTTAATTCCTTATTTTTACGAGAATTAAAGCACCGGAAACACATTGCGCGCAAAATAACGTTCCGGTTTATGCGATAGATCACACGGTACGTAGCGACGTTCGGATTGAACGCCGCTGCGCCCTGCAATCAATCCATTTGTTTACGCAAGAAGGCCGGAATTTCCAGATTTTCCGGGTCGTTCTCCACCTCGTCTTCATTGAAAAAGTAAATCTGCGGTTGCGGTTTGCGCGCAAACGGTTCTTCTACGGATTTGCGCTGACGGATGAAAGTCGGTTTATCGTACTCCCGATAATCCGTACTGTCTCTGTCTTTGGCCGTTTCCTTTTTAGGCGCTTCTTCTTCCTTGGGCTTTTGCAAAATTTCTGCCTTTTCAAAATCCTTATTAAATCCGGTGGCAATAACCGTTACACGGATTTCTTCGGAAAGATTATCATCAATCACCACACCAAAGATAACATTGGCTTCTTCGCCTACGGTTTGTTGAATCAGTGAAGAGGCTTGTCCGACTTCATGCATGGAAATATTCGGGCCGCCCGTAATATTGATCAGTACGCCGCGCGCTCCGGCAATGTCCACCCCATCCAGCAAGGGACTGGTAATGGCCTGCTCGGCCGCCACAATAGCACGATTTTCGCCGACACCAACACCGCTGCCCATCAGGGCGTCACCCATACCGGCCATAATGGTACGAATATCGGCAAAGTCCAGATTAATGTAACCGTGCACATTAATCAAATCGGAAATACTGCGGGTAGCTTCCAGTAAAACGGAATCGACCTCTTTGAATGCCGAAATAAAAGAGGTATTGGGTTCGATAATGGAGAAAATGCGATCGTTTGGAATCACCAAAATCGTGTCCACCCTTTCGCGCATGGCCTCGATGCCTTTTTCCGCATTGCGTTTGCGTACCATACCTTCCCAACTGAAAGGCATGGTCGTAATGCCCACCGTCAGCGCGCCCAGATCTTTGGCAATTTCGGCAATGACAGGTGCCGCTCCGGTTCCCGTTCCGCCGCCCATTCCGCAGGTTACAAACACCATATCCGCGCCGTTCAAAGTTTCAATCACCCGATCTTTATCTTCCATGATGGCCTTTAGACCGATTTCGGGATTGGCTCCTGCTCCCAAACCTTTGGTCAGGTTTTTGCCGATTTGCAATCGACTGGAAGCTTTGCTTTTTTCCAGATCCTGGGCATCGGTGTTTATGGCAATAAACTCGATCCCTTTCAGTCCGGCTTCGATCATGCCGTTAATGGCATTCCCGCCGGCTCCCCCGACGCCAACAACTTTAATTTTGGCGCCTTGCTCTTCAGATGCATCAAACTGGATCATTTTTCTATCTCCCATTAATTGGTTTTTCAATTTATTTTTTTATTGGATTTTAATCGTGCTAACCGAAAAATTCATCCACGATCTCTCTGAGCCGTTGCCAGACCCCGGTGATACCGCCGTTTTTAATGATTTTGCGATCACCGTTTCCGTTACGCAGACCGTAATAAATCAAGCCGACGCCTGTGGCGTAAATAGGACTGCGTACAGTTTCCACCAGTCCACCGCTCACACGCGGGTAACCGATCTCCACGGGCAAGCCCATGATGCGTTCCGCCAACTCGGCCGCGCCCTCAATCAGCGAAGAACCGCCGGTTAAAACAACGCCCGCACCAAGAGAATCGAAAATATCCGATTTTTCCATCTGGCGCAGAGCAAGTTGAAAAATTTCCTCCATGCGCGGTTCCACGATGGCCGCAATCACGCTGCGCGAAATTTCTCTCGGCGGGCGATTGGCAACACCGGGCACACTGATCAGTTCATCACCGTTTAGTAAGGATTGCATGGCCAGGCCGTACTTCTTTTTAATTTCTTCCGCCTGATCGCGAGAAGTACGCAGGCCCTGCGCCAGGTCGCTGGTTACATGCTCTCCGCCGATGCCTAACACTTTGGTGTGCCGGATACTCCCGTCGAAAAACATGGCGATATCGGTCGTTCCGCCGCCGATGTCAATAATGGCCACGCCCAAATCGCGCTCATCATCGTGCAACACGGAAAGGCTGGAGGCATAAGGCTCCAACACAATGTCCGCCACCTCGTAGCCTGCCTGATCGATGCAATTGATGATATTCTTGGCCGAAGCCACCGCAGCGGTAATAATGTGCACCTCCGCTTCCAGACGCACACCGGCCATACCGACGGGATTCTTAATGCCATCCTGATTATCAACCGTGTACTCCTGCGGCAGCACATGGATGATTTCACGATCCATGGGCATGGAAATGGCCTGCGCCGCATTGATCACCCGTTCCACATCTTTTTGGGTGATCACCTTGTCTTTACCGCTAACGGCAATTACCCCCGTACTGTTAAAAGAACGAATATGGTCACCGGCAATGCCTGCGTAAACACGGGTAATTTTGTGACCGCTGGTCAGCTCCGCCTGCTCGATGGCATGACGGATGGAATCCACCGTTTTTTCAATATTCACGACCACGCCGCGGCGCAACCCGTGCGAGGGATAATGCCCGACGCCGACAATGTTTAAATTGCCATACTCATCCAACTTGCCGACAATTGCGGCAATTTTCGTTGTACCGATATCTAATCCGCAAACAATATCATTTCTTTCCATCTGTTTCACCCAACATTTTCTAATAAATTATGGGACTTTTCATGCAGTGCTCTGCTCATCCCCGTTTATTTTTTATGATCAAACGATCCGCAAAACGCAGATCGATGTACTCAATATTCGCCAATTGTTTCCAGTCCAAATAATTGCGAATATATTGCGTCAGCACATACAGTTCATCCTGATACTTTCGTCCGTCGAAACGCACCCGCGCCCCGCCCTTGGTCAAAGTAAGGTACATCGTTTTGGGATTGCTGACGTCAATAGCCGCAATGATCGGATTCAGAGGCGATTTAATGAAGCGCACGTACTGCAAAACTTCCACCGCCTTTAAAATTTTGGCCTGAGTCGTTCGCTTGCCGACGGTACCGGCGCTGCCGGAGAATCCTTGAATAACCGGTAAATTCCATACATGACGCGTCCCTTTCGGAATGGGCAAAATCACTCCTTCATCATCCACCAAACGCAGCTTGCCGTCGTAAACAAAGGCAATGGGACGCCGCTCCTGTACCGTAATGTGCAACGTGGAAGGCAAACTGTAAACGGCGCTGGCCGATTTAATAAACGGTGAACGCATCAGTTTGCGCGTAATCAGAGCCGGCTTGATTTTCAAATAACCCTGTCCTGGCTTCACACCGCACAAATTCAAAATATCCTGCCGCGTTAAGGCCGAATTACCGTGAATGCGAATATTGCGCAAACGGAATTCGGACACCCGATTTTGCATGAACGCTTCCACCTTCTTATTGGCATAGGCCAACAGGGAAAGTGCTGCAACAATTCCCAAAAAAATGAGCGTTGCACGGATGCTGTGTTTCTTTCTTCTACCCATGGTTCATCGTTTTCTTTAAAAGATCCGTAAATTGGGCGGCAATGCGATTAATGCTGCCCGCGCCGAGGAAAAGCACCATATCACCGGCGCGTAATTCCTTTTGCAGGAATTCAAACAAAGCCTTTTCACTTTCAATAAAATGCCCTTTTTTGCCCATGGCATCGGAGATTAATTTGCCGGTCACCCCTGGAATCGGTTCTTCGCGCGCCGGATAAATATCGGTGACCACGGCCAAATCGGCAATTTGCAAGGCCTCGGCAAATTCCTTGTAAAAATCCCGCGTGCGCGAATACAAATGCGGCTGGAACACGGCCACAACGCGACGCTGCCAACCGTTTTTGGCGGCCTGCAAGGTCGCCCTAATTTCCGTGGGATGGTGCGCGTAATCATCCACCACCATGATGTCCCCGAAAATCCCGTGAATGTCAAAGCGACGTTCCACGCCTTTGAACTCGGCCAATCCTTTGGCGATGGTTTCAAAATCGATTTCAAGCTCCAGCCCCACGGCAACCGTTGCCAATGCATTGAGCACATTGTGCTCGCCCGGAACATTGAGCGTTACTTCGCCAAGCTTGCCCGCAGCATTGCGCACGGCAAATCGCGAATGATTTTCACCGAATTCAATGTCTTCGGCCCACAAATCCGCCTTGGCATCCAGGCCGTAGGTAAGGGTTGTGTTTTTAAATTCCTGTCGGATCGATTTCAAATGTGGCGCTTCGTTGCAAGAGATAATCACCCCGTCAAAAGTCACCTGATCCGTAAAGCGCACGAAGGTCTGCTTCAAATCGTCCAAATCACGATAAATATCCAGGTGATCCGCCTCTAGAGAAGTCAGTACGGCGATTCTCGGAAACAGCGTTAAAAACGAACGATCGTACTCATCCGCTTCAGCCACCAAATAATCGCTTTGTCCCAAACGGGCGTTAGTCATCAGGTTGTGTAAACGGCCGCCCACAATGATGGTGGGATCCA
>JALWEA010000661.1 GCA_027039465.1 Calditrichia bacterium
TTGAAGCGCCGCTCTCGCACGGCCAGCGCGCCATGTACTTTCAGCACACCATGAACCCGGAAAGTATCTTTAATTTGGCCTACGCCGTTCGTATTCGCTCGGAATTTGACAAAGAGCTGCTCCGCGAGTCGTTTCAGGCTTTGATCGACCGGCACCCTTCGTTGCGCACGACCTTCCATTTGAAGGACGGGCAACCCATCCAACGTATTCATCCGACCATGCCGGCCTTCTTTATTGAAGAGGATTTACGTCATGCCGACGAAAATGCGGTTCGCGAACGCTTACAGCAGGAAGTGCAAAGTCATTTTGATCTCGAAAACGGTCCGTTGATGCGCATTTATCTATTCAAACGCGGCGAGAACGATTATATTTTACTATTCGTCATGCACCATATCGTTACCGATATATGGTCACAGGCGGTTCTTTTGGACGAGCTGAGCCAAATTTTCGAACATTACGGTGACCCGAGTGTGCTGCCGCCCATCGAAGCCGATTACACGGATTACGTTGCCTGGCAGGAAGAATTGCTGAATTCCGAAAAAGGCGAACAGCTTTTCAATTATTGGGCGCAAAAACTTTCGGGTGATTTACCGGTGCTCAACATTCCCACCGATTACCCTCGTCCGCCCGTGCAAACCTTTAAAGGCAGCACCGAAACCGTTTGGTTGCCTACGGATCTTTCGGATCAGGTTCATCGTTTTTGCGAAACACACGAGGTTACGCCGTTTACGGTTCTTTTGGCGGCTTATTACCTGCTGTTAAACCGCTATACGCAACAAAACGATATTATCGTCGGTTCTCCAACGGCCGGACGGACGGTTAATGAATTTGCGCGCACGGTCGGATATTTTGTCAACCCGCTACCCTTCCGCGCAAAAATTGCCGATGAGGCGCCTTTTCTTGAATTTCTGAATCAGGTGAAAACAACGGCGCTGGAGGCCTTTGAGCACATGGATTACCCGCTAACCTTATTGGTGGAAAAGCTCCAGCCGGAACGCGATCCCAGCCGTACACCGTTATTCCAAACCATGTTTGTTTTGGAAAGGGCGCACCTGCTACACGATCAGGGACTCTCGCAATTTGCCTTGAGCCGCGAAGGCGCACAATTGAACTTAGGCGGTTTGACCATTGAATCCATGGATCTGGAACAGGGCGTGGCTCCGTTCGATTTGACCATGATGATTGTGGAATCGGGCAAAGGATTAGCCGCTTCTTTAGGTTACAATACGGATTTATTTGAACCGACCACCGTTCAGCGCATGCTGGGTCATTATTTAACGCTTATTGCTTCCATTATTAAAAACCCGCAGGCGCCCGTTAAAAAATTGGAAATTTTGCCGTCCAGCGAACGCGAGTTGTTGATTAATCGCTGGAGCAAGAGCGAAGATTTCGATTTGAATACTTTGAGTTGTGTGCACGAGCAGATCGCAAATAATGCCAACCGGCTTGCTCAAAAACCGGCTTTGATTTTCGAAGATCAAACAATCGATTATCGGCAATTGGATCAAAATGCGAATCGCATTGCGCATTATTTGATTCGGAAAGAAGTAAAACCGGAAACGATTGTAGGCATTTGTCTGGATCGTTCACCGCAAATGATCGAGGCGATTTTGGGCGTTCTGAAAGCCGGAGCCGCTTATCTGCCGCTCGACCCGGCCTACCCGCCCGAACGCATTCGTTACATGATTGACGATTCGCACGTGCAACATATTATTACGGTCTCCGATCTTCAAAATCGTATCATTGGCAACGGTGTGCAAATTCTTCTGTTGGATGAAAACAAAGAAATCGGCGAAATGCCCGTAACGGCCCCGCAGGTCAAAGTAAGCCTGAACAACCTTGCTTACATTATTTATACCTCGGGTTCGACCGGCAAGCCCAAGGGCACCATGTTGCAACATTTGGGCCTGGCCAACGTGTTGCAATCCACCCGCGAAATTTACAGGGTGAATGAAGATTCCAAAACGTTGCAGTTTGCTTCCTTTAGTTTCG
>JALWEA010000662.1 GCA_027039465.1 Calditrichia bacterium
CAGTAAAAACGTAAGAGAATCGTTCGTTCTCAATTTTCTGTTTTTGAAAGGAGTTTAGGAATTTAATGGCGGGCACACCAAAAAAGAGCAAGCGGGAAAAACAGCAAACAACCATAGAAAACAATCATTCCAATCACAACGGACAAAACGGCGATGCCATCCAGTCCAGTGCACACGTGCAGGATTTGTACAAGGACTGGTTTCTGGATTACGCCTCGTACGTTATTTTGGAACGCGCCGTTCCGGCTTTGAACGACGGATTAAAACCGGTGCAGCGCCGTATTCTGCATTCCATGCGCCGCATGCACGACGGCCGTTTCCACAAAGTGGCCAATATTATCGGTCACACCATGCAGTTCCACCCGCACGGCGATGCGGCTATCGGCGATGCCCTGGTTAATTTGGGCCAAAAGGAATTGCTGATCGAAACGCAGGGCAACTGGGGCGACATTCGCACCGGAGACAGTGCAGCCGCGCCACGGTACATCGAAGCGCGCCTGTCCAAATTCGCCCTGGAGGTGGCCTTTAATCCGGATACCACCGAGTGGCAACTCTCCTACGACGGACGGCAAAAGGAGCCGGTGCACCTGCCCATGAAATTCCCTTTGGTTTTAGCGCAGGGAGCCGAGGGCATTGCCGTGGGACTTTCAACCAAAATTCTGCCGCACAATTTTAACGAATTGCTTGACGCATCCATTGAAATTCTCAAAGGCAACGAGATACAGATTTTTCCCGACTTCCCTACCGGTGGGCAAATTGACGTCAGCAACTACAACGACGGCAAACGCGGCGGCAAAGTAAGAGTTCGCGCCCACATTGAGGTAGTGGACAAGCAAACTTTGGCCATTCGCGACGTACCGTACGGAGTAACCACTTCTTCGCTCATCGATTCGATCATCAAAGCCAACGACAACGGTAAAATCAAGATCAAACGCGTGGTTGACGATACGGCGCAGGATGTGGAAGTGTTGGTGGAACTGGCGCCGGGCACCTCGCCGGACGTGACCATTGATGCTTTGTACGCGTTTACCGATTGCGAGATTTCCATTTCGCCCAATTGCTGCGTGATTCATGAAGACAAACCGCGTTTCATGAGCGTAAGCGAATTGCTGAAAGCCTCCACCGAGCACACCCTGCAATTATTAAAACGCGAGCTGGAGATTCGCAAAGCCGACCTTTCCGAGAAGCTGTTCTTTTCGTCGCTGGAGAAAATTTTTATTGAGAATCGCATTTATCGTGATATCGAGGAGTGCGAAACGTGGGAATCGGTCATTGAGACCATCGACAAAGGGTTGGAGCCTTTTAAGCCGCAGTTGCTGCGCGAAGTGACCGAAGACGATATTATCAAACTGACCGAGATTAAAATCAAACGTATTTCCAAATACAACTCTTTCAAAGCGGACGAGTTAATGCGCCAGTTGCAGGAAGAAATCGACGAAGTTAATTACAATCTTTCGCACTTAACCGACTACGCCATTAAATATTTTGAGAGCCTGAAGGAAAAATACGGCAAAGATCGTCAGCGCAAAACCGAAATCCGCGCTTTTGACGAAATTCAGGTGGCGCGCGTGGCGGCGGCCAACCAAAAGTTGTACGTCAATCGCAAGGAAGGCTTCATCGGCTACGGCCTGAAAAAGGACGAATTTGTCAGCGAATGTTCGGATCTCGACGATATTATTGTTTTCCGGCGCGACGGCAAATTTTTGGTAACGCGCATTTCGGACAAGACGTTCGTGGGTAAAGACATCATTCACGTGGCCGTCTGGAAAAAGGGCGATAAGCGCATGACCTACAACATGATGTACTACGACAGCAAATCCGGCCGTACCTACGCCAAGCGCTTTAACGTAACGGCGGTAACGCGCGACCGCGAGTATGATTTGACCAAGGGAAACAAGGATTCCAAAGTTCTGTATTTCTCGGCCAATCCCAACAGCGAATCGGAAATTGTAACGGTTACGCTGAGCCCGTCCTGCAAAGCCCGCAAAAAG
>JALWEA010000663.1 GCA_027039465.1 Calditrichia bacterium
GAAATCATGGGCAATGCCACCGGCCAATAATCCCAACGACTCCATGCGCTGAGAGTGCGCCAGGCGCTGTTTCATTTCTTTCCATTCGGTAATGTCGCGAATGTACCCGTTGTAGGAGACCACATTTCCTTGGTCGTCGTATTCACAGGTGGAAGAAAGAACAGCCGTAAATATCTTTCCGTCCTTGCGTTTAAAATCAAGTTCAAAATTATGCACATGTCCTTTGGCTGCTATTTCCCGTTTAAAACGTTCACGATCTTTTGGATTAACATAAAGGTCTTTCGGAATATCAACTTGCAGTAATTCTTCTTTGCTATCATAGCCAAATAGCTTAATACCGGCGGGGTTAACGTCAACAAATTTTCCTGCGGGAGTGGTGATGAAAATGCCGTCCAGAGAGTTCATGAACAATTGGCGGTATTTTTTTTCGGAATTTTTTAAAGCACGTGTTCTTTCTTTAATTTCCTCGGCCAATTCTTTATTCAATCGGTTTTTGTAATAACCGTAAATTAAAAAGTAAATCATGGTGATTAAAATAATGACCGTAAAGAAAAGAAAATATAAATTCCGCCAAATGGGAGTGGGTATTTCAAAGGTCGACGATTCGACAATCGGCGACCAGCTTCCCTCTACATTACGGGCTTGTACCTGAAACTGATATTTACCGGGCAACAGATGCCAGTAATTTAATTGTAATGAATGCAGATTAGGAATAATACGCCATTTTTCCCAACCTTTCAAGCGATAACGCAGGGTAATATGGTGTTCGTCTTTAAACGAAGTACATAAAAGTTTAACCGCCCAGCCGTTTATTGTCGTTTTAAAAGAAAAGGATTTGTTTTGCGGTGGGGTGTTCAGGATGCGCACAATGGGCGGCGGCGCTTTGTAATCGTATAAAGGTTGGTAAAGGGATAAACCATTGTTAGTGCCAATCCAAATTCGACCTTGGGAATCTTGGAAAAGAGCATCTCGATTGCATTCCATGCCACCCAAACCGTTCCGAACATCGAAGTGACTGATTTTGTGCGGGCCATGGAGAATGTAAACACCCCGATCGGTGCCTAACCAAATATTTGCGTTTTTATCTCTCATTATGGAAAAAATTGGAATTTTTTCGGTGAATAAAGGGCTTGGGATTAAAGCATCGGATCGGATTTCATAAAGTCCGTTGTATGTGCCGACTAAAATTCTTTCCTTTCCCAAAGCATTGATTGCATAAATGTTATTAGCATAGGAAGAAGCGTTTTTTATTTGAGAGATTTTATCCCATGAGCCGTCGGGAATTTTATAGATCCCGTTGTGAATCGTGCCTAAAAAAAGTGTGTTTTTTTTATCGCGGTATATCCGGCGAATGTATCTGTGATGCAAAGCGGGAATATTAAGTTTGGTTAAGCGTTTGCCGGTTAAACGCCATAGTCCATCGGAAGAACCTATTAAAAAACTATTCTTTTTACCGCTCTCCGGAACGATACAGTTAAAAAAGCTGTTGCTCGGTGAAGGAATAATTGTTCTCTTGCCGTTCGGGTTAATAATTATAATACCAAGATGTTGTGCCGCCGCAATAATATTCTTAGAATAAGGATCTTTAATTGATGTTAATATGCGAACAATCTTATCCCCTTCTGAAGGAAGTTTGAAACATTTAAAGTTGCGGCCGTCGAAAAGCGAATAGCAACTTGATGAGGCGAACAAAAAACGGCCTGGCGAAATTTCACGAATAGAGGTGATTTCATCGGGTATATGCTGTCCGTGCGAAAAATTGAGAAAACGTAGCGAAGGGATTTTAAAAACGCCTCTGGTGGTGGCAATCCAATAATTATTTTCCCGATCCCGCTGAATATCGGTAACTCCGATATGCGTGTACTCCTTTGAAAGTTTAATATCTTCCCATTTTTGTAAATATGCGTTGTAATGTTTTAATAATACCGAACTGCCGACAAAAACGCCGCCGAAACCATCGGAGATCATTTTATAATGTAAATGG
>JALWEA010000664.1 GCA_027039465.1 Calditrichia bacterium
TTCCTTTGTCGGAGAAGAGCCGTTTACCTACAGCCAGTTTTATGACAAGGTGCAAGAGGTAAGTGCATATTTAAAACAGCAGGAAATTAAAAAAGGCGATCCCGTTGCTATTCTGAGTGAAAGCATGCCGCATTGGCCGATTGCTTATTTCGCCATTACAACCATCGGCGCGGTGGCTGTTCCTATTTTACCCGATTTTCATCCCAATGAGGTTCAGCATATTATCCGTCACGCCCGTTGTAAAATGATCTTTGTTTCGCAAACATTATTACCTAAAATCGAGGATGCCGAATTTGAACATGTCCGCAAGATTGTCCAAATAAATAATTTTCAACCGCTCGAAGATGAAAAAAGCAAAGACGGAATTAAAGAGATTTTGGACAAAGGAAGCAAAGAATTTTCCAAGATTACCAAAGCCGCACTTAAAATAGCTCAGAAATCGGAAGAAACCGAGTTGACCGGCGATGACTTGGCCGCGATTATTTACACCTCCGGTACCACCGGTAATTCCAAGGGTGTGATGCTCTCGCACAACAATATTGTTTCCAACGCACAGGCTTTATTAAAGGTTGTCCATGCCGTTCCTTCCGATCGTCTGTTGTCGGTCCTGCCATTGTCACATGCTTACGAATCAACCGTGGGGATGATTACTCCCATCATCGCCGGATGCAGTATCCATTATTTTTCAAAGCCTCCCACACCGAGATTATTAGTGGCCGCTTTACAAAAAGTAAAGCCCACTATTATGCTAATCGTGCCTTTGATTATTGAAAAAATCTACAAAACGCGTATTGCTCCCGAATTAAACAAAAAATTGATTTTACGACTGATGCAAAAAATACCACAATTGCGACGATTTGTTTACAGAAAAGCAGGACAAAAATTATTACAAACTTTCGGAGGCGCTTTGCATTTAATGCCCATAGGCGGCGCCTTACTTGCACCGGAAGTGGAAAAATTTCTTTTTGAAGCACAATTTCCTTATGCCATCGGTTACGGGCTTACCGAAACTTCACCCATTGTTGCGGCCATGGTGCCCGGCATGCTAAAACTGCATTCCACGGGTCCCGCTTTGCCTGGCATCCAAATTAAAATTCATGATCCCGATCCCAAAACCGGCGTCGGTGAAATTTGGGTAAAAGGCCCGAATGTTATGAAGGGCTACTACAAAGATCCCGAACGCACCGCAGAAGTGTTAACCGAGGACGGTTGGTTTAAAACAGGAGATTTGGGTTTACTTGATGAAGACGGTTACCTTTTTATCAAAGGCCGCATTAAAAACATGATTTTGGGCCCGAGCGGGGAAAACATTTATCCCGAACAAATCGAAGCCATTCTCAATGAATTTGATTGTGTTTCCGAATCGTTGGTTTATGATGATCACGGGAAAATAGTAGCTAGGGTTTTTCTAAATTATGAAGAACTTGACCGTAAGTTCGGCATTAACCATTTAAGTGAAACGCAAGTAAAAGAAAAAACAAAGGAATTGGTGGAAACCATTCGGCAGAAAGCCAACGAACAACTGGCGGCTTATTCCCGCATCAGTAAAATCATCGAACAGACCGAGCCGTTTGAAAAAACCCCCACACAAAAAACAAAACGCTACCTGTACATCAACAACGGTTAAAAACAATTTTTACTTTTAGGTCTGCAAAAAAGCCATTTAAAATAAACAGGGCCGTTGATACTCGGTGGGAAAGTACCAACGGCCCTAAATGGTAGGAAAGAAGCAATAAACCCTTTTGTAAATGACTTCTAAAATACCAAGGTATGCCACATCTAATGAGGCCCGATAATTTATTTTTATTAGCTCATACGTCGTTTCCTGTGATTACTTACCATTTCAACCATGCCAAAACCCAATGCATTCAATTGGCCGATGCCCGCATCATAAATAACCTTTAATACTTCGGGTTCGGCTTTAATTTTAAACGGCGCTAACACACAACGTACTTGTTCCTGCCGATCACTCTCCTTTTCCA
>JALWEA010000665.1:0-3923 GCA_027039465.1 Calditrichia bacterium
CCTAAGGGGAGCCCCTTCTTACATGTCGGATAAATTCGGTTTTATTTTTTTTATTTGCAAAGATCTTTTTTCTTAATAACTTTAATATACAAGGGGGACGCAAAGTGCTTTGGTGATTTTTGCCCGCTGCGTGAGGGATTTTAGGGGGTCTAAAGAGCCCATTGCCGCTTTTGAGGGAATCGCCGCATTACTCGTTGTGATCGCTCCTATTGTTGATATGTGGTGGCGTGTCCGTCCCTCGATACGATTCTGCCTTTGATCTTGCTATGATCGAAGTAAGGGCGAAGCATTTCCGTCAAGACGCTGCAAACTTAAAAAATTTAACGTTATGCAACGAAAAACATCCATTCTTTCTTTATTTATTAGGGAAATGCTTCGCCCCTACAAGTCAGGCAGAATCACTCTGGAATCGGACGCGGGCAAAGGCAACCGGTTGTCGAGTAGAAAACGCGCCAGCGGGATCGTATCGAGAAACGGTCGCCGCAACAGTTCCCAGTTACTAGTTCCCAATTCCAAATAGGCTATTCAACTCTTCTACGCTTAACGAATACTTGAATAACGATTATCGCTTCCCCCTTAACTCTTCAACTCTTAACCATTAACCCTTAACCATTTTCCTATTTCGCCCTTACTCCCTTAACTTCCAAAAAATGGCCGCAGATTCGGGTGTGGAATGATTCACCGTGGAAAGTTAAGCTGCACCGCTTGGGGGCTTCGGGCTGGATTTTGAAAGTGACGCCAAATGCGCAAACGGACGAGCTATCGCAAAGGTAATAGGTTCAAATAACGGCAGGGGCACTATTGAATTCTGCCCAAAAAATTAAAAAACGCTTAATCCAAAGCAATGGTTAATGCAAAGCCGAAGCCGATCTGTTTTTCGCAGTTTTTGCCCCAAACATCATAAGGAAAGTTAAGCACCATAATGAAATGTTTGGCTTTTTCGATGGTGAACCCAGGATTGATGGTAAGCGTTTGGCGGGATGGCGCGGTTTTGGCATAATAAAATCCGATAATGGCCTGGAATTTCGGCCATAAGTAATATCCCAAATCCGTATTAAGAAAAAGATCGATGTGGTGGGTTAGGTGCGTAAAACCCCGGTCGAGATGGCCTTGAACTACGGAATTGAAATCGACGGAAAAACGCGGATTGAATTGATAGGTGGCAGCCATTCCGGCGAGCAGATTGACGTCGTATTCGCTGCGTGTATTATGGCGGAAAGTGGCGTGATAAACATGATTGCCGAGCGGCAGATTGAAGCCATTTAAAAGTGCGAAAGAATACTTGGCTTTTTCAAAAAATCGATATTTACTACCGAAACTTAAATAGGAAACGTCGGTGGGAAGCGTAAACCCGGCTTCCCAATGCGGCGTGAGACCGTACGTAAATCTGAAATCCATTTCCGAATGGACCCGAAGGCTGTCGTTGTTTTTGAATAAAGGGCGACTTTTTCCGGAACGGTTCCAATAGCGATTGGCATAGCCGAAGATGAACGAAGGCTCGAATTCAATGGTAAATTGCGGAACGGTTTCCGTGTTCAGCGTCGATAATTTGGAGGCGGACAAACCTCCGATTTGGGCATACGCCTTGGGCATCACGATAATAAATACAATGAGTAACAGCGCGATCAATTTTTGCATTCGTAACCCGCATTAATTTTTGTGATTTATAATCTATCTTAACGTTTGTTAGTATAGTTTAACAATAAACTTTTTTAAATTCAAATTTAACTATTTGCAGTTTTTACAAATTTTTGCTAATCTTTACAGAATTTAAAAATCACAAGTCTCAGGCAAGTAATACGGTAATGGTTTATTCATAGTACAATAAAGAGAAAGGAAGATTGCATGCTTCGATTACATCAACGCATAGCTAAGGTTTTTATGCTTATCTTATTGGGAGTCGGCTTAACGTTGGCGCAAACCAAATGGCTGCTGGATTTTTACGATCAGGCCGGTTACATTTCCATTAAAGATGCGGAAGCGGTTCAGGTAGGTTCGGTTGCACCAGGTGAGGCTTTGCAAATCGGGTTAAAGGATGTCGGGTTGTTTACCGGTCATGTATGTCCGGGTGCGGCCTCGGGATTTATGCTGACCAAAAAAGCACTGAAGGCTTTGTTCGGCGATCAGTTGCCGGAGCGGGGTAAAATTCGCATTGCCACCATGCCGGATAATGATTTGGCCAATGTAGCGGCTTATATTTGCGGTATTTTGCCCATGAATATTTTGGGCTCGCATCCGGATTTGATTGTGGATGCGAAATTGAAACCGCAAAAGCCCGGTAAATTGGTGTTGATTTTTGAACGTAAAGACACGGGCAAGATGGTTAAAGCGGTCTTTAACAAATCGAAGATCATGGATCCTAAAAAGATCAAGGCAATTCACGCTTACAAGAAGAAATTTGCCGAGGGCAAAGCCGGTCAGGAAGACATCCAAAAGATGGGGCAATTGTTTCAATCCATGGTTAAGAAGATTGTTTTGAATACGCCGGAAGGCGTTTTTGATGTGAAGCCGTGCACGAAATATCAGTTCCCTGCCGAGGGGAAGTAAACGGCGGCGCGCTGACAAAGACATTTTTTAAGAAAGGGCTTTAACGGAGGACGGGATTTTCCGGACTTGCGTTAAAGCCTTTTTTTGTGACAAGAAAATAGTGTAGTGTTAAATATTTTGAAAGCTTCGGGATAATTGACTCACCCCCTCATTCCCCTTCTCTTCTTCGAAGAGAAGGGGACGTAATACATTGATCAGCAAGAAATTGGCCATGATCAGTGGATGGGGTGAAAACAGCGCAAAGTATTTAAAAATTGAGAATCCCACCGAATCACGGCATTTTTTCAAAGATTCTATCTCATTAAAATTAGTTTTTGTGTTCGGCTAAATTGTTTTCCTTTTACGCGACAGAAGTACAGCCCCGTCGGTAGAATTTTGCCGGAATCGCTATGTCCATCCCAACGGAAGCGATGAAAACCGGGTTGAAGTTTTCCGCTAAAAAGCGTGGCTACTTTTTGGCCTGTCACATCGTAAATCTCGAATCGGACGTTTTGAGCTCGGGGCAGGTAAATTGGGATAGTGGTACTGTTATTAAAAGGATTGGGATAATTAGGCCACAGTTTTATGTACATGGGGCGCAGAGGCTTTTTCTTACCAATAGCGGTAGAAGGTTCCGAGAGGGTTTCCGGTAAAAGATTGTTTTCGAACTCCGTACTGTCATTGACAAAGCCGGAAACAAGGATGCTGGAAATGGTCCAGTTAATGGGGTATTGATCGGTAAAAGCGCTGTAATTCAAATCGATTTTAGTAAATACCTTTTGGCCGGGATAAGAATGAAAGGGTTGCACTCTTTTACCTTTAACCGCATAAGATTTGTGATATTTTTGACTAAGGGAGTCAAAAACAGAATAGCCGGTAAAATAAGGCGCGCCCGTAGCAAAAAGGGCGGTGTCAATCACTTCTTTTGTTTCATAATCCACGATGAGATACGTTAAACGAAAAGTGGAATCGGGCTTTAAGATCAAATCTTTGGCCATATATGATAAATCAAAATGGAAGCTGAGTTCCGTGAGGGTGTCGGTAAGGGTAATGGGTTTGCTGTCAAAATAGTGCAAAGCTTTTATGGAATCTTTAGGTTCCCAGTACGGATTCGTTTCGAAATCGACGGTGTCTTGCAGAGCATTACCGGAAAAAACGGGCTGCCCGATTTCGATGTAGATTTCCGGATAAAAAATCCCCTCCGGATCAAGTAAGTAAGTCGGAAGAGAAAAAACGATATTACGATGTTTTATGGAAATATAGCGACCTTGAGTAAAGGCGGAAATAGGTAACATAAAAAGTAGCAATAAGGATATGACCACTTTTTTGTTTAACATCTTCATTTCCTCCTATTTTAAACCCTCCAAAAATTTTGAAAATAATTTCTTTTATTTTTT
>JALWEA010000665.1:3933-6206 GCA_027039465.1 Calditrichia bacterium
GAGAATATACTTGATACATTTTTTATCGGCAACCGGTAAATTTAAAATCGGTGATGACAATATTGAAATTTAAATTCATTCCGTTTCAATCCCACTCTGATTCGATTAAAACGTTACTACCGCCTAAAATTTGACAGAAGGGAAATTGTTTCAATCCCACTCTGATTCGATTAAAACCAATATCAGCAAAGGTCTTTACCAGGTTGTTTCCGCGTTTCAATCCCACTCTGATTCGATTAAAACTTCTTCAAGCCATTGCACAAATTCCCCTGCATACCAAGTTTCAATCCCACTCTGATTCGATTAAAACAGTTTTTTTGAATCGTTCAATTGCTATATTAACAACGTTTCAATCCCACTCTGATTCGATTAAAACAAGAAATTCGTGCAGATATTAACAGACTCTACAATCGTTTCAATCCCACTCTGATTCGATTAAAACACAGCCGATCAAGCTATTGAATTGATAAATAAATAGTTTCAATCCCACTCTGATTCGATTAAAACCAGTTTGCCCAATTCGATTAAAATCTCGGTATTATGTTTCAATCCCACTCTGATTCGATTAAAACCCGGACCAAACCCAATTCATAAAGGCGGTCATTTATTGTTTCAATCCCACTCTGATTCGATTAAAACAATGCTCAAGATGTTTAGCCTTTGTTCGATCGATTTGGTTTCAATCCCACTCTGATTCGATTAAAACGCATTATCGGAACTAAAAAATCGGCTCGTTTCCTGTTTCAATCCCACTCTGATTCGATTAAAACGGATCGGTTCCAATCACTTTTTTAGGGTTTAAGAAGTTTCAATCCCACTCTGATTCGATTAAAACCAAAAGAATGATTGCGTACGTTTTTGCTAATGCATCGTTTCAATCCCACTCTGATTCGATTAAAACGACGCATGAGAATGGCCTGAGAGAAGACTTTAGTATAGTTTCAATCCCACTCTGATTCGATTAAAACTGTTTTGGGAGATGCAACTATCAAATCTTGGCTACTGTTTCAATCCCACTCTGATTCGATTAAAACGAAATTCCGGCGAATTCGGCTTCGCGCAATTCCTTTAGTTTCAATCCCACTCTGATTCGATTAAAACGAAACGAAATTGAAACTATTCGCGGTTTGATTATTCGGTTTCAATCCCACTCTGATTCGATTAAAACGTGGCCGTGACTTTGGTTTTGATTACGGCCGTGATTGTTTCAATCCCACTCTGATTCGATTAAAACACAGCACCGCAAAAATTTAGAAACCGCTTTTGACCAGTTTCAATCCCACTCTGATTCGATTAAAACAATGCGGTTACTCAGGTCAACGAATACGGAAAGGCGAGTTTCAATCCCACTCTGATTCGATTAAAACTTGAAATGGGCGCAATATTCAATATCTTGCATGCAGTTTCAATCCCACTCTGATTCGATTAAAACCTTTCAGAATTCATCGTCGTTTTCTACTTCCCATTCAGTTTCAATCCCACTCTGATTCGATTAAAACTCTGCCGGCCCTGGACGAGAACGGGCATTCCACCGTTTCAATCCCACTCTGATTCGATTAAAACTTGCGCTTCGGATTTTCAAGTGCCCACCGCTTATCATGTTTCAATCCCACTCTGATTCGATTAAAACTGATTGGTTTTTGAATTTCAAAGAGATTAAGGAAATCGTTTCAATCCCACTCTGATTCGATTAAAACAATGTTTATAAAAAGGATGTAGGGGGTATTGGACGTGTTTCAATCCCACTCTGATTCGATTAAAACAATTGAATTTATGTACAATGTGAAATGCGCAACCTTTGTTTCAATCCCACTCTGATTCGATTAAAACCCGGAACGATTGACGTTGATATTGTGGGTTCTATTGAGTTTCAATCCCACTCTGATTCGATTAAAACGTGGGTGCTTTTTAACGATTTGAAAGGGGATTATTTCGTTTCAATCCCACTCTGATTCGATTAAAACGGAAGTAAAGTTCCTTATGCAGCAATACATGAGTTGTTTCAATCCCACTCTGATTCGATTAAAACAAATCCGGATAATATTGCTGTAAAAAAGCGCTCAATTGTTTCAATCCCACTCTGATTCGATTAAAACCTTTATTGCAAAAGGGTTATGAGCAATTTGCGCAAGTTTCAATCCCACTCTGATTCGATTAAAACGATAAGTGGTTTTTCCGGTTCTGGCGCCATTTCAAAAGTTTCAATCCCACTCTGATTCGATTAAAACCGTGATGCGAAACAATAGGGATTGTCTTTTTGCGCTGTTTCAATC
>JALWEA010000665.1:6216-19418 GCA_027039465.1 Calditrichia bacterium
ACTCTGATTCGATTAAAACGGAAGTAAAGTTCCTTATGCAGCAATACATGAGTTGTTTCAATCCCACTCTGATTCGATTAAAACCCGTCCCCCGGGCTCAAAAAAATACTGTTTTTTTTGAAATTGTGCAAGCCCTTTTTTATGGCTTTTTGCCTTATTGATCGTCATTCCCCAATTGTATAATTTCCCCCGTACTTCGACGACTTTTAGAGCATGTTCTCCAATGCGTTCTTTTCCAGACCGATTATTTCTTTGTCTAACCATTTGATATCTCTGCTCTTAAAAATGATGATACTATCCGAATCCAGGTCCATCAGTCGGCTCGCTTTTTTGACTAATTCCTTTAATTTAACCGCCGTTATTTCTCCTTCGAATACGGAATTTTGAATCCAATTAAGATATTGACGACATAACTTAAGCATTTTACCAACTCTTTTTTCGCCGACATCATAAACCAAAATCACATACATAACGCACCTTCCCTTCTTTTACCACCAAATTTTGAACGGCTTGTAGGATTGCTCACCCAAAATGTCTTTGATTAATTTGTAGCATTCCAATTTAATCAAATGGCCGTAACTTACTTTTTTCTTTAACGTGCGATGTTGAATGGTTTCCGACAAACGTTGTTCGTAAGCCTGAATAAAAATCTTTTTTCCGCTGTCTTTAAGTAAACATCCGTTCAATTGTTTGTCAAAGTCCTTTTCTTTAATCATTTGTTTGTTGATCAATTTGAAAATGACGCGATCCACTAAAATAGGTTTGAAAATTTCCGCAAGGTCCAGCGCCAAAGAATAACGCCGCATTCCGGGCTCATGCAAAAAGCTTATGGTGGGATTCAATTGGGTATGGTGAATGGCGCGCAAACAACCGGTGTAGCACATCATGTTGCCAAACGAAATCAAAGCGTTAATTTCGTCTTTTGGCGGGCGTTTGCTGCGACCGGGCATGGAAAAATCTTTTAAAATGGTATCAAAAGCCTGATAATACACCTGACGTATATTGCCTTCAATGCCCATTAGAGCGGAAACATCGGCACTTTTGTCAATTTGCATTCGTAAGGATTGAATGGTGTCGATCTCGGCTTCTAAATCGCGTTGACGAGTTTGATAGTATTGCAAATTTTTGAGCATATTGAAACTGGCGCCTTCGATAAATGCCTTGGCTATGGATAGCCGGCGCTTTTTTTGCAAATAGGCTCTGGTCTGCTCAATTTGAACTTTCCCGGCTAACAAATAGTCTCGCGGCATAAAACTGCCAGTGTAGTTTTCGTAATAATCGAAAAAGTGGACGGCAATTTGACGTTGACCTAAAAAGTTATAAAGAGCGCTATTGGCATCCAGTGCGCCGAATACGTACAAATCGGAAACGCCTTCCACGGGTAGGTATCGCGGTTTCTGCTCGGTGCCGTTCTCATCCACGGCCACAAACTTAAGCGTATTGTCCTTGCGGCTAAGTCGCCCCGGATTGAACAGATAGTAATTTTTTTTCATGATCTTTTTACTCCTCGCCGCTCCAGCAAAAATCGTAATAAGAACAGGAACGACAAATGTGTTTTTGTACTTTGGGCGGCATGGTTTCCCGGCTGCAAATTTGTTCGATTTCGGCAATAACGGATTTTAAATAGACCCGATCGGATTCCTGCAATTCCAGCTCTTCGCGTTGGCGCAAAGCGGGATACTCCAAAATTCCTTTGGCGCCATGAACGCCTTTTTGTTCCAATATGTAAAGGTAGTATTTGACCTGCCAGCGATGCGCTTCTTCGGCTTTGTCCGATTTCTTTATTTCGTGCACGATTTTATTCCTGGCGTCATAGTAATCGATTTTAATGCCGTCCAACTCCAACTCGGAATATTTTTCTGCACGCTGCGGGTAGGCATACTCGTGGATGAGTTTGCCCTCGGCCACCGTTTCGGACGTGTGCTCCATTTGGATGCCGTTGGCAAATAGCCAAAGTTTCCGTTTACATACGTAGAAATAATTAATGTGTGTACCCGTAACATTCATAAAATAAATTCCAATGTATTACAAAAATTGGTGCTCGGAATTGTTTACCGTTCCATCTTCCGTTAACAAACCGAGTTCATGGTCGTATCGCGTATTTGCCAAAAGAATTTGTTCGGTAATAATTTTCCCCTTAGTTCCTTCGATGGCAAAGGCGTACTTTTCGATTTTTCCCTCGTTTTTTAATTTAAAATACATACCCCGATGCAAAGATACGGTTAAACGTTGGGCGCTAATAAAATCATAACTTTCGAAAAATTTTTTATATTGATCCAAGAAACGAACGGGTAAAACATTAATGCCATCAAACTTTTCATAAAAGGCGGCTTCCTCTTCTTTGTGATCGCGGAAAGGTTGCAAATTTTGGATAGCTTGGGCAAAATTAATGCGCGTGTCTTCGAACTCTTTTTTTTGGTCGGCTTCCCAATCTGGATAAACGAAATCGAGCATAGCCTGTAAGCCGCTTTCATTTAAAATATCCGCATTACTTAAAATGTGTAAAGTTCTTTGCACAACCGGTTGCGGATAAATTCTAAAATCAAACTCACCGCCTTGGCTACAAACATATACATCGCAAATTCCTTTTTTCCGCTTACGATTAACGCGGCCGAAGCGCTGTAGTAAGGCATCCAAAGGAGCAGGCTCGGTAAACATAACATCGTAATCAATATCCAAACTAACCTCGATGGCCTGGGTGCCTATGAGCACCTGCGTTTTCGAATCATAAGCCAATAGTTCCTTTTCATAGCGGTCAAAACTATTAAAACGGGAATGCAACAAAGTTATGTGCGACGTTTGAATAATATCCCAACCTTTTATGACGCGATAGATTTCCTGTGCGTTTTGCACGGTGTTGCAAACAATGATTATCCTTTGTTCGCCTTTAACTTTTTCTTTGATCAAATGAGCGTTTTCAAAAATAGTGCCGTTTAGCAAATGTACTCGATGCCTGGTGAAATTTTGCAGCAATTCCCCATCGACCTTTACCGTTGATATTTGGCCCATTGCTTTTCTAAGTAGATTTAAAAGGAAGGTAGGCAAAGTAGCGGTCATAATTAAAATCCGTACTTTTAAATGCCTGGAAATATACTGCAATACGGTTAGTATTTGAGCAAAAGTGATAGGATCGTACGCATGGATTTCATCAAAAATCAAGCAACTTCCGGCAAGCTCGGTGATGCCCATCTCAAAGCCTTTAACGCCGTAAAAATGTTTTAATATCTGGAAAGGCGTCGCAACCCTTAACGGATATATCATTTTTCTTTGTAGTTCCGTCAGACTTTTTATTTTACGGTTTTTTTCTACTTGTGAGTCAACGGAATGCGAATGATTCTCGAAAAAAGATGCTAAAAATTGTTGTAATTTCCCATGAATAATACCGATTAAATTTCCCTTTGCATCTTTTTCAAAATCATTTTGCAACCGTAAATACATCGCGTTTATGGATGCCGTATAAGGCAGAACATAAAATACCCTACCGTTATAATCGTTCAATTGTCTTTTTAACCAATTTAATGCTGACTCCGTTTTCCCGGAGCCGGTGGGAGCGATTAATAAACAATGACCGCTAATTTCTCCGCATTTTAGTTGATGGCTGTAAAAATCGGCACCTTTTTTTTGCAAATTTTGACGCAATGAATCCAAAAAGCGGAAATGCTTGGTTTCCAAACGATAAATGTTTTTAATTTTCCCGGAACCGTAATGATCGCAAATTTTAAGCCCACCCCACAGCAATAAATTCTGCCAATATTCATTGCGGGCCGGATCCAATGGCCTGTTTATGATTGGTTTTGCAATTGCAGATACCGGTTCTTCCAAATCGGATATAGTTATCTGTTTCCATTCTCTTATGGCTTGATTTCGAAAATATTTTTGATACAAAGGATAAGCAAACGAAAGGATCCGCTTTATCGTTTCAGCAGAAAAACGATAACGTAAGTTTTGCACAAAATCTTCGGGATGAAAAAGATGGCGCTTATCGGCAAAGGATTGGCGATAGGAAGTATCGTTGGCCCAAATAAGCTCAAGCTCCGTTTTTAAATCTTCCGGCATTTTTTTGCGCTTTAAAAGATAATCAAAAGTTTTATGATGGGCTAATATGGCGCGCTTAATTAATATCTTAAACGGTTCGGAAATAGCTAATTTGTCGGCAAAGACCACGGAATAAACTTCATGACGTTGGTGCAACCAATAATTTTTTTGCCCTCTCAGTTCTTTTTGAAATTCGGTATGAATTTTCCCGAAATCATGAAAAAACAAAGCCCAAAACAGCAATTCCCAGAAATTACCCAGGCCTGTTATATCCGGAAGTTCGGGCAAAACTTTTCGTACCTGATCAAAGATCAGTAAGCAATCGTTGATATGTTCTTCTAACGTAGTGCCATCGGATTTTGCCCAAACCGATTTTGCTAATCCTGCCAATAGACATCCCACCCCATTTCTTTATCTTTAAAACCATAAGCGGCAATAGGCTTGTCTTGGATAAAATTCCCGTCTAACAGATAATACGGTTTTGTGCCCACATTTCGACGCGGTATTTCATCACTAAAATACAAGGGTAACGCTTGAATAGGCGCGGCAATTGGTAAACGAGCGTTAAAAGGAATAATGGTTCCTTTTAAATTTTGTAATTCCTTTTTGATTTCGATATCCAATTGCTTAATGGAAAGAACGCTTGCAAGATCACCCGAGCGCCCTAATAACAAAGGAAAGTACGGTTTTTCGAAACTTTTGGCGATTTGTTCGTTCATCGTATAAAGCCACAGATCGTTATCTACCAAAAATTCACGAATGATGACATTTGATTTTATTCCGCTTAAACTGCGTCCCATTTGATAAATGGTTTCCAAATCCCTCGCTTTGGTTTTAAAGGTAAAGACAAACCCGATATCCATTTCTTTGGGATAAAAGTACTTTCCCATTGCCGCTGAAATTAAGCCGAAAAGCGTGGAAAGCGGCGGCACGGGCAAGGTGGCCTGAAACCCGCTTAAAAGATTAGGATAACGGAATGAGGAAGTCCAGCTTTGAATATGAATTCTAAATACTTTCATGGCCGTTAAAATTTTATTGATTCTACGAATTTATCAATTATTTGATTTACCGAGCCATATTGCAATAGATCATTGGATTCGGCAAGATTTTGTAACGGTTCATCCAATTCATCCATAAAGCCTTTTCTGCGTCCGATAAATACAGGGCCGTCGAATTGTTCACTGTAATCGCGTAACACTTCTTCCAAAGCATCAATTGAAAATACCGGTTTACCCAATTCTTCTTTGGCCAAATGTGAAAACGGATGATTGCCGCTTTTGAACATGGCTAAAACGATCAATTTGGGCGTAACATCTGCCATATTGGTGATTTGCTTGGCACCGCCGGAAAGATTTTTTAATGCTCTGATTGTATCTTGCACTCTGTGTAATCTTTCGCTATCATCAATCCGCACTAATTTTAGAGGATTGTTTTTTGCGTCTCGGATCAACGGATCTTCAATTTCTTTTGCCCCGTTTTTTAAAGCCCATTTTTTCATTTCTTCATTAATGTTCTGAAAGCCGGTGCGGGCATACATGGAAAACGTGCCCACTTGATCAAGATCGACGGAAAACATGCCTTTCATAATCGCGCAATATTCGTCTTTACCGTAAGGTACGGCATCTCCTTCCTGGCGAGACATGGAAGACCAGTTTTGTACAATAGGGTTATAAGCCACGGCTATAAAAGCAGAATTTTTCAATGGTGATACTCTGGTTAACGTAACGTTAACCGATTTTGTTTTACCGGTATCCGGGTCTTCGATTTCTTTTTTACCTGCACGCATATAGCCGAAAATATCATCATCCGGATATTTGAACGGATCAGCTTCCGTAAAAGCAATTTTTTTCTCTCTGGTTACCGGAGATAGCTCCCAACCGTGGTTAAGTCGCAAAGTTTCTCTCCACCAAAATCGCCAGGCTTGGCCGGATACGTAAGGGTACTGCTTACCGTTCTTGTAGATTTTTTTTGTTACAACGGCATTCTCCAAGTTGGTTGTTGTATCACTTCCGGCATTATTTAACGCGGCCACATCAACGTCAATCAATACAAAGCCCTGAATAGTTTTCATGGCACCTCCTATTATTTAAAATGTTTCATTTGCTTCTTCTTCTACCGGAGCAATATCTTCCGGAATTTCCGTTTCCGCCACATCTGCGTCGTGTAATCGTTCATAAAGATAAATCAACATCAAATCGCGTACTTCACCCCATGATTGTCCGTCCGGAAACAAATATTCTACATAATCTTGCAAGCGTATTAACGGTTCTTTTTCTCCGTTTTTGTATCGTTCTTTAATGATTTTCAGCAATGCGCCCCGCAGTTGGTAGGAACGTGATGCTCCTTCCAGCAAGACCAGATATTTTTTAAAATTATGCTCTTTTTGCGCTAATTCGAAAACCGCGTCTCCGATGCGCTTAATTATTTGTATTTGTTGGTTGTCCATTTGTAATACCTCCTTTACATAATAAATAGCTATATCCAAAGGGAACGGATCTTTATGCTGTTTAAAATGTTCCCTGTGCAAATGTAATATTTGTTTTAAAATTGATTTTCCAGCCAACAGTCGTTCATAAATCAGATTGGGATTATTTCGATATTCATCTTCTTCAATCGGTTGCAGTTCTTTTTTCTTGCTCTGCAACCAATGTCCGCTTTCCCAGTCCCATGTGGCATTTTTAATACGATAATAGCGGTTAACAAAATAATACCACAAACGAGGCTGGTAATTCAGAACTTTGTTTAAAAAGCGAAAAACGGGAGATGGCAAGGTGTAAATATCACAGAAAGGCGTAGCGCCAAAATTAGTAAAATGAAAAAGCTGTAAAGTTTCCGAAGCATTCTCATCACGTGCCATTCGTATTATTTCGCCCGCAAAATGAAAAAGCGCGTTTTTCGGATTTTTATATTCCGATTTTAAAATTCCATTCGAAGTATTTTTTGAAATGCGATCAAAGTTCGTTTCTATTATGTTCTTTTTAACAAAATTTTGAGTGAATTTTGTTTGAATTTGAAGCACGCTTACGTTGCCGCCGATTTGTAATACTCCTAAGGGAAGAAAATAGAGCTTAATCGTACAAAGATTACAAAGATAAGTACCTTCCTCGTGGCCATGGTGAAAATTGACAAACGCACCAGATCCGCTTAATGGGAAAAATTCTCTTGAATTTTGGTAGAGTAAGTCTTCTCGCCCGCAAATTTTACAGAAGCCATGAATAGAATCCACAGTTTTTTGTTTTGAAATTAATTTTTCAAAATAGTTTAAAGTATTGGCCCGATGTTTGCCTTTGGTACTTGGATTTAAAAGTTTGGAATTGGTATGAAAGACCGAATGTAATTTTTGTTTCCATTTGTCGATATAAATATCGGTAGCAAATTCTATTAATTGGAATAAAGATTTATCGGGGAAACGACGAATTAAATTTTCTAATACTAAACCTCCGGTATCTACAAAAGGATCTCCTGTCGGTTCAAAAGAAAAATCGATAACACTAAGTTCATCCATTTTATGCCTTCCTTTACATTATTTCCACATACCCGAACCCCAGGCTGTTCTTCTCTCCGAATCCCGAATAATAGCCTATGCGCATCAGCTCCGGCGGGGCGGTTAAATCAAAACCGTACAAATAGCCGCGAATGCGCGTTTCTTCTTTGCTGCCTTCTTTAATGGTTGCCAAACGCGATTTGCACGGCTCGTACCATTTAAACTGAAAATCTTTCATAAACGCGCTCTGTTCATCAAATTTGGCTTCGATATGTTCGTAAGATAAATATTTGAAAATGAGATTTTCCATCAATCGCCGACCGTATTCGGGATGTGACGGGTGCAAAAACTCCTTACCGGGTTTTTCGTTAACAATGACCGGTTTGCTCAAACAAATCGGTGAGGTCGTTCTAAAGCTCATTTTATTGCTAAATTCGGGTTCCGGTAAAGCCTCAACCTGCTCAATGAAAAAACGGCTTTTTAATCGGCCATCCGAAATTTCCATATTTTGATTCAAGAACATGCCGGTCAAAAAGCTTTCGATTCCTTTCTCCGTTAAAAACGAAATGTGAAAATCCACCGTACGATCCAGAATCAGTAAACCGCCATTCAGCCTTCTAAAACGACGCAATCCAATTTTGCTGAAGGTGAAATGTTTGAAATGTTTGCTTTTTACGCTATAACCAACTTCATGAAGCCAGCGCGCAAATTCGCTATTCCCATGATTAATCTGCTTATAAAGCCAGGAAGAAACGGGATAGTAATAATTGAATGGCAAGCGGTTGTACTCAGGATCAACGGCCATTTTCAGCTTTAATCGCATACCAAATTTTTCTCCGAATTAAAATCTATTTTGTCCGTAAAACGAAGGATACTTCGCTTCACATTGGTTTTTCAATATAAGGCCAAAACTATGTCAGCTATTTTGAAGGATTAAACATACACTCATATACAAAAAATCAAACCGAAAGTCAAGGCGGGAAGGTAGAAATTTTAGCGTAGCGCGTTAGGTTTTAGCGACTCGTTAACGAAGTCAAAAACGCCGGATTTTGTGAAGGGTAAAAAAATATTCCGCAAAAATAATGCGTGCTTTTTCCGCTGACTCCGAGCAATAGGTAATTCGTGCCGCGGTTCATTAAAAAGATTGGGTAATATTGCCATCGTAATGTCATTATTTTGTCAAAACAATAACATTGGAATGTAATTGTTTTAACACTTTGGGCTTAAAAGTCAAAGCATTTTTTTGCCCATGTCAAGGCAAATATTCTTAGCGCTATCCGCCCGTCACTTCAAAAGCATCATCTTCACCGTATGCGTTTGTAAAGGCGTTTTCAAACGTAAAAAATAAATTCCGCTGTGCACGATTTTTCCATTTTTTCCGTAACCATTCCAAGTTAAACTATGCCAGCCCTTGGCTATTTGACCGTTTGCCACCGTTTGCACCAGCCGTCCGTTTACATCAAAAATATCCGCCCGAATTCTTTGATGTTTCGGGACATAAAAACGAAAGCGGGTTTGCAGGTTAAAAGGATTGGGATAGTTGGGCAAAAGAACAAAACGATTTGGGCCGACCGCATTGTTTTGCGCTATGGCCGAAGGTTTGCTATAGGCCAGAATGCGGATGTCATCCACGTAAAATCCGTCGCGGCGATTTCCGCCGTCGCTTTGCAAACGGAAGCGCACCAGTGCGGATGCAGCCCCCTGAAAGTTGCTGATGTCGATCCAATCGTAATGCCAAAAGTCACTAAAACCGTCATAACCGAACGTGCCGGATTGTTGTGTGCCCTGACCCGAGGCGGAAAGCATATCTTTGCTTTGCAGAGTTTGCCAGGTGCTACCGTCGGTGGAAATTTCCACGGTGGCAAAATCGAACGGCCGTTCCACATCCCAATGCGTTCGGTAGGTCAGGTAAAGAGCCCCGCCGGAAGGCAGAACCACCGGCGATTGCATAGTCAGGGCGTTGTCCGCATTATTGGCATAAAGTCCGTGCGGGCTATCGGTAAAACAATGGCCGGATTCAACCGAGACCGTATCCCAGCCTTGGCCCGTATTCCATTGGGACGTACCGTTCTCGGCATCGTCCGAAAAAACGATCGATGGCGTTCCCACAATAAAGCCCTGCAACGTATCCTGCCGAATATAGCCGTCCTGATTGATGCGGAAGTAAAGTTGCGCCGCATGTCCGTTCGGAGCATCGGCATGGATATGGACCGTAAAAGTATCGCTCAGAATCGTCTGCGAAGCGACCGAGGCAAACGGCCCGGATTCGCCGCTGCCTTCGATTGAAAGGTATGGATCGTCGCTAACCAACGAAAGCGTCACATTCGGCGCAGCGCCTTGGCCCATGTTCTGAACCTGACAAACAAGACGAACGGCTTCGTCCGCATCCGGGAATCCGTTCTGATTATTATCATCCGTAATGCTGTAATTTTGAAAGCGCATGTAGCCTCCGGTCAGCCAGGCCAAATTCAAATTGGCGCGCAGGTTTTCTTTGCACAAAGGAACAATGCGATCGGCATCGGGCCAAAATCCGTCGTCGCTGCTGCCGACTTCCGGGGTCACGGCCAGCACTTTGGGCTTGGCCGTTTGCTCTCCGTACAACCAATCGTCGGAATTCCCGTTTACCGTGTAATTCACGGTTTCTTCACCGGTGCCGAAGTTGTAACGATTGCGGTCGGTAAGAATGGTGGCGTAGGTTTTGTAAATAACGGAATCGGGCGTTAAGGCATTAACGTAACCCCAAGGGTAGATGAGCAGGTCGGAATAGGTGTGGTAATTGATCGCCACGGCAAAGTGTCGGCTATTCACAAAATCGCGGATGGCCTGCATTTCGGGTTCGGAAAAAGGGCCGGAGCCCCGATAGGTATCGCTAAACGGATAAGGGCTGGAACCGACATCGTCGTAGCCCCATTCGTAACCGTAATTGCGATTCAAATCCACCCCGTACCAACCGTTGCCGTTATCACGACGGTTTTTACGCCACTGCCCGCCGCCGTCCGGGTATTCCTGCTGATTGTAAACGTAACCGTCCGGGTTGACCACCGGTACGAAAAAGAGCTCGCGATGATTTAATAAATAGGTTACTTCGTCATCGCTGCCGTAACGGTCGAGCAAATAATCCATAAAATACATGAGCGCCATCATGCCGGCCGGTTCCCGTGCGTGATGTAATGCAGTGTAAAAGACCTCCGGTTCGTCTTCGTCATCCTGAACGTTCTGCGAAATTTTGGTCATCCACAAATCGCGATGTTCAATGGACAGCCCGATTGATTGTTTTTCGGCGGCCAGTTGCGGATGGGTAAGATGCATGGAATCCAATTCAGTCACCACCTCGTCAAAAGTGTAATAACCGCCCATACTGCCCAACTCGAATCCGGCCGGAGTATCGGAACTACGCACCGGTGTGGCTGCCGCCTGAGCCTGCCGTTGCTGATAATCGGCAATGACATCAGGAATAAGAACGGAGTAGCTCAACCCGCTTTGCTTAATGATTTTCAACTCGCGACTATTGACCACCGTACGCACGGTTAATGAACTTGCTTGCTTGCGCACGACGGTTACGTGATCAAAAATAAAGCCCTGCCTGGCCAAAGAACGAATGGCTGTCCGATTCGGAATGGTGATTTCGATTTTACTGTAGGTTTCCGGCGCCGACTGAGCATGGAGAAAATGCGAAAAATTGAAAAGAAGAAAGGCAAACAGGAAAAGTATCGGTTTTCTCATGATAAATTCCTAACAAAATTTGTTCAAAGGCTGATTCCGACTTTCGGAATCAAAAATCATCCGCCTGTAAAGTCATTCCACAAGGCGGCGGGATGCACTGCTTGAAAGTGTATTTTAAACATCGAATTTACGGTAAAAATAAAATGTGCGCCAATAATTCGGGAGAGTTCTAACAAATAGCCTTGTTTTTTAGGAAGGGGTTCGAAGTTTTTTGACTTTATTCACATTAATTCGGTTACTTTTTGAGATTTGCCTTAAAAAATTTGCCTTGCCAGGTGTCGCGCCGTTCCAGTTCCCTTTCCAACATCTGAGTCAGATGCGTGTTGCGTACGCCCCAATGCGGCGCAATCAAGGTGCGCGGCGGCGCCTCGCCGAACAAACGTTGGATGACAATGCGCGGGTTTAAGCGTTCCAAAAAGCGGACAATCAAATCAATGTATTCTTCGGGCGACATAAAATCGAAAGGTTTTTTGCGGTACAAGCGCTCCAAAGCCGTGTCTTTAACCACGTGTAATTGATGCACTTTTAAAAAATCGAACGATTTGTCCGAAAGCCAATCGGCCGTTTGCAGCCGCAGAGATTCGTCTTCCCACGGGAAGCCGAAAATAATATGCGTGCAAATTTTAATACCGCGATTTTTAGTCATTTCCAAGGCATCAAGGTAGCACTGCACGTCATGCCCGCGATTTATTTTTTTGAGGGTTGCGTCGGAAATGGATTCCAGGCCGTATTCGATGGTAATGTCGTAATCTTTGGCCAGGCTTTCCAGATAGGCGATTTTGGCTTCGTCCACACAATCGGGCCGGGTGCCGATGGTCAGGCCAACCACCTCGGGATGCGCCAAAGCTTCTTCGTAGTAACGTTTCAGCGTATCCAACGGAGCGTAGGTGTTGCTGTAAGGCTGAAAATAAACAATGAACTTGCGCACGTTTTTGTAACGGCGTTTCAGAAATTCAATGCCCTCTTCGATTTGCTGCGTAATGGATTTTTCGGCGCTGTTGTAGCCCGGATTAAAACTCTCGTTGTTGCAATAAATGCAGCCGCCCCAGCCTTTCGTTCCGTCGCGATTGGGACAGGTAAAACCGGCATCCACGGTCACTTTTTGTACGCGCTCGCCGTAAAGTTTACGTTGGTAGTCCGCAAATCGATGGTAACGGTAAGAAGTGCCCCATGGGAAAGTAAGGGGATGAGTGGCGTTTTCCATGTTCGGCATTTTGGTTTATCCGATTCTTTTGTGCACAAGTACAATATTAGAAATTCGCGTACGGTTTGTCAAATGTTGTTTCTAATATTTAAAAGGATTGAAAAAAATTATTTGTAAGGCTCATCATCGTTGTGATGTCGGTATTTTTTGATGACCAAGAAATCAGTCCGACAAAAATTGCATTCATAAAGGCGGGAATAAGGAATATAGCGCATCCAGTTATGTCTTGGTATTCTCGTTAAATTTTCGCGTTTACATTTGGGGCAGCGTTTGGAAAATGTAAGATAGATCCGCATTAAACAAGTCCGTTTTTAGATTAAACCTCACAATATAAGATTAAAAATTTATCGGCAAAAACGTTACATTTCTTTAACCGATTAAGTCGGCAAATTTAGTAAAAAATATTTAAATTTAAAAATTTTTTATGAATTCATTCGTTGCCGCTCTTTTTGTTCGTTGAACCACAAAGCCGCAATAATGATCGTCCCTCCGACGAGGAGTCGCCATCCGTTGGCTTGTTCCCCGAAAAACAATAAAGTAACGAGAATTGCCAGAGGAATTTTCAGATTATTGAATACGGCCAAAGAGCCTGCATTAACCTTGGTCGCGCCGAAATTCCATAAGAAAAATCCAAGCCCTGAGGCAACGATTCCAAGATAAACAAAAGTTAGCCATTGATCTGTGCTAACGGTCAATTGCGACCAATCGGTTGTTACCAAAGCCGCGCTGCCGGTTACGATAAGTGCGCCCAAATAG
>JALWEA010000666.1 GCA_027039465.1 Calditrichia bacterium
GACCAAAGCCTGAAAACCGTTGCACACACCGACGATAAAATGTCCGTCATCCAAAAAGCGCGCCAGGTCATCGATGAAATGTCGGCCCGAAGCCATCTTTTTAAACTTGAATTTATTACTCAAAACCTTGGCCGAGCCCAAATCGTCCCCGAACGAAAACCCGCCCGGGAAATTCAAAATGTGGTAATCGTGAATGGAAACCCGCTCCTTGAAAACCTGATTCAAATGCACAATATCGGCCTGCGCCCCGGCCAGCCGATAAGCCGCAGCCATTTCTTCTTCGCAATTGATACCGAATCCGGTCACAACCAACGCACGCACTTCTTTCATCGATTTTTATCTCCCAAAATTATCATTCCGTTGTTATTCTGAGTCCCGCTTTGGCGGAACGAAGAATCCCTTTCATATTTTTAAAGATTCTCCTTCGCCGCGCAGACGGTTGCAAGAATAAATTTAAAGAACAAAAAATACCCAAATTCCAAGTCCCTTAATCCGTGTTTATCGGTGTAAATCAGTGGCCAAAAATAAACCTGCGGGATCAGAACACCAACCCGCTCCTCCAGCTTGTCAACAAATCGCTAACCGGCAAATCAATCACCGTCTGTCCTTTAAAGCGAACGGTAAACATTCCGTCCGAAGTCACCTCACCCAACAACTGCGCATCACCGGCCAAACGCGCTTCAAACGCCTGCCGATGTTCGGGCGCAACACTGACCACAAAACGCGAATGACTCTCGGCAAACAACAAAGCATTCAATAAAAGCCCGTTGTCCGGCAAATCGACTTCCACCCCCAAATTACCGCCAAAAGCCGATTCGGCCAAAGCAACCGCCAAACCGCCGTCGGACAAATCATGGCTGGAAGCCAGCAACTTTCCGTCATGGGCGGCCATCATTTTGCGATAGATGCGCAGCGCATCTTCTTTGCGTACCTTGGGCACATTGGCGCCCAATTCACCCAGCAATTTGTAAAACTCCGAAGCGCCCAATTCATCGTAAGTGTGCCCTACCAAATAAATCAAATCCCCGGCCTGTTTGAAATCGCTGCTGACTGTTTGCCGCACATCGGGAATTTTAGCCACCATGGAATACAGCACCGTAGGCGGCACCGAAATTTTGACCCCTTCCTTAATAAAATCGTTCTTCATGCTGTCCTTGCCGGAAGTCATGGGAATATTGAAAAAAGTGGCCATGTCAAACAGCGCTTCGTTCATTTGCACCAACTTGGCCAGCTTGATTTTGCCGTCGGGATTGGTATTGGGATTGTACAACGAATCGGGTACGCAAAAATTATCGTTAACCGACCAGAAAATATCGGGATCGGTTTGAGGATCGGGCAAACGCCCGCCCACGGAAATGATGCCGCGCACTGCTTCGTCGAACGAACCTGCCGACATCTGATAAGGATCGATATCCCCGTAGCGCGGTAAAATGCCGTTGGAGATGGCAATCCCGGCGTACGAATCAAAATCCAGGCGCAAAACAGCCGCATCCTGCGGAGCCACGCCTTGCCCGCCCATCAAAGGCTTAATGATCGTCTTGCCTTTCACTTCATGATCGTAACGGCGAATAATGGATTCCCGCGAGCAGATATTCAGGCTGCCTACCAATTTCAATAAAATTTCATTGTAATTAAGATTCGATTTCAACACGGGTTCGGACAGTTGCGGCCGTTTCCATTCGGCTTCCAAATGCTTGACGGGCACGCCTTCGTGTAAAAAGTGCAAATCCAGATAAGCCACCTTTTGATCGCCGTAGCGCACGTCCAGATAGCCGGAATCCGTAAATTCCCCGATATCCGAAAGCTCCACTTCAAAATCTTCGGCCAGGGCAAACAGCGCTTTTACCTTCTGCGGTTCCACCACCAACGTCATGCGTTCCTGCGATTCGGAAACAAAAATCTCCCACGGCTGCAACCCGGCGTATTTAAGCGGAATTTTCTCCAACTGCACCATCGCCCCGCCCGTAATTTCGGCCAACTCACCCACAGACGAAGACAGCCCTCCGGCCCCGTTATCGGTAGAAGATTTAATCAATCCCTGCTCAACCGCCTGGCGCATGAAATCCGACAAATTTTTCTGCGTAATGGGTGAACCGATTTGTACGGCCGAGCGCGGCGAATGCTCATCGATTTCCAACGAAGAGAAAGTTGCGCCGTGAATACCGTCTTTGCCCACGCGCCCCCCGGCCATAATGATGCGATCACCCGGGTCAATTCGTTTGTCCCAGGTATTTTTTCCGTCGATTTCAGCAGGCATCACGCCGCCGGTACCGCAGAAGACCAGCGGCTTGCCGCGGTAGCGATCGTCAAACACCACCGAGCCGTTGACCGTGGGAATGCCCGATTTGTTGCCGCCGTCTTCAATGCCCTTCACCACGCCGGTCATGATGCGCCTGGGATGCAGTTGGCCGGGCAGCAATTCCCCCTGATAATCGGGCGGGCCGAAGCACAAAACATCGGTATTAAACAGCAGACTGGCGCCGCCCACGCCCGTTCCCATGGGATCGCGATTGACGCCCACGATGCCGGTCAGCGCACCGCCGTAGGGATCCAGCGCCGAGGGCGAATTGTGGGTTTCCACTTTCCAAACGAACACCCGTTGATCGTCCACACGCACCACCCCGGCATTATCCGAAAAAATCTTAAGCAGCCAATTGTGTCCGGCTTTTTCGTAGCGTTCGCGAATGATCTCCGTCGAACGGCGAATGTAGGTCTTGAACAGGGAATGAATGGTTTTCTTGTGACCCGTCTCCAAATCGGTGTAAGAGATGGTGGCGTTAAATTCCTTGTGCTTACAGTGTTCCGACCATGTTTGACCAATGACTTCCAGCTCGCAGTCTGTCGGTAAAGGCGGCATGCCGTGTTTTTTGCGTTCCATGGCGACCAATTGATTTTGGTAATAAGCCTGAACCGCCTGCATTTCCTTTAAATCCAAAGCCAATAACATATCTTTGGAAATGCGCTCCAGCTCGGCGTCCGGCACAAAGATGTCGATGGTTTTCACTTCGGGTTTGGCCTCGATGTGCACCTCCGGCACATAATCGATACGCCCTTTAAACGTCCCGTATTCAAATCGATTGATCAACGGATTGCCCAACAGTTCCTGCGCCAATGTATTTAATTCATCGTCGCTGAGTCGGTTTTGCAGGTAATAAATTTCATGGGTGAAAATCCAATGCTCGCCGAATTCAAAGGGAATATTCAAGAAGTCGCACAGCGCTTTCTGGGCGGAAACGCCTTCGTCATCCGTTACGCCCGGCAGCTTGGAAACCAAAATGTAGGTGGAAAATTCCGGCGAGGTGAACAGATCGTCAATGAACACCTCGTGAATGATGCAATCGCACAAGGAATGGCGGGCGAATGCGGTCAAGTCCTTGTCGGACAGCGTTTTGACCACCGAATAAATTTTACCGGATTTCACCTTGCCGGTGTCCAAATTCAAGAATTTGCGGACATCCTGTTCCACTTGTTGCCCGTTGACATCTTTCATGCCTTCTTTCAGTAAAATCTGAATATGCCGCGCATTAGCCATAAAGTATTTTCCTGTTTCAAATGGTTGAATGGTCAAATAGTTAAATGGTTAAATCGGAAAAACGTTATTCGTCTATTCGTATATCCGTTAATCGGAACACATACCTGTATGCGGAAGCACTCCGATCTCGCTTTATCCTTTATCCTTTTTCTTCTTTCCTTTTTCCTTTACCCTATTCCACTTCATAAACCAACGTCTTCCTTTTCATCCCTCTGCTCTGCAATTCGATCTTTGCTTGCGGAATGATTTCTCCCGCCTTTTGCGCCTGATAGCCGCGTCCTTTGACAAATTCCAAAACCGATTGTACTTGCGCTTTGTCCACGATCAGCAGCATGCCGTTGCCCATATTCCACAAGCGATAGGCCTGCTCATCATCCACGGAACCCAATTCCTGTACTTTCAACATCACATCCAAGGGATCGAAAACGTTGTCCAAATGCGCGCCGAATCCGGAGACTTTTAGCACCCTTGCCAAATTGTCCCCGATGCCGCCGCCGGTAATGTGCGCAATGCCGTGAATGGAAAGCTTTTCTTTAAGCAAATCCGTAATCAATGGAGAGTAAATCAGCGAGGGCAAAAGCAATTTTTCACCCCACGTGCAGTTTTCCTCGTACGGTTCCAAATGCCAGTTTTCCCCGAAGTTTTCCCGCATGATTTTGCGTAACAGCGAAAATCCGTTACTGCGAAATCCGCGGCTTTTCAGACTGACTACCGCATCGCCTGCTTTTACCTTGCTCCCGTCAATGACTTCGTTTCCCGGAGGCAAAACGCCCACACCCGTGGCGCCCCAATTAAAGTGCATGCCCTTACCCCAACCGCCGATGCGATTGCCCAACTCGGCGATCTCTCCGCCGGTAACGGTAATGCGCGCAAATTTGGCTGCTTCGTACAAACCTTTCATTAACCGGTCAACCACCCGGTCATCCAAAAAATCCACATCCAAAATATTGGACAGATTGACCGTTTCCAAACCGTTGGCCGCCAGATCGTCGGCCACCATGGCGATCAAATCAAAACCCAGGGTGTCGTAAATGCCCGTGCGTTCGGCCAATTCGATTTTCGTGCCGATGCCGTCGGACGACATGCCGATTTTAACCCCGTGAAAATCCATCACATTGGAGAAGGCGCCGTCCAATCCTTTTACCGGACTTCCGCTGCTCTGCGGCCGGAAATCAAAAGTCTTCTTAGCCCAGCCGTAAGCAATCTGCGAACAGCGATTGCCCAAATCGATATCTATTCCGCTTTGTTGTTTTGCCATGCTTTGCCTGTTTGGGTTAATTGGTTCATTGGTTAAATCGTTGAATGGTTGAATGGGAAATTCGTTAATCGTGTATCCGTGTATTCGTTATTCGTAAAATAACGCCGATGCATCTTCCTTAAGGCTTCCCGTTTTTTTATTTACGCATTTAAGATTTTCTTAATGTTCGACATCAACTCCCAATCAACCACACCCGATTAACGAATACACGAATAACGGATAACGAATATACGCCCCCTCACCACAACGGCTCGCGGAAAATCTCATGATTGCGATCCGGGCCGGTGGAGACCAAGCCGATTGGCACGTTCAAAAAGTGCTCGATAAATTCCACATAGTCCCGCGCGTTTTGCGGCAGTTGCTCCCATTCGGTCAGGCCTTCGATTTCTTCCTGCCAGCCGGGAAAGCTTTCGTACACCGGTTTGCCTTGCGCATCGTAATCCACTGCCACTTTCAACGTCTCGAATCCGGACAAACAGCTTAGTTTGCTCAAAGAAATGTAATTGAATCCGTTAATGACCGCCGACCGTTGCACCAACTTCAAATCCAGCCAACCACAACGTCTGGGACGTCCGGTCGTCGCTCCGAATTCATTGCCTTTTTTGCGCAAACGCTCTCCGATCTCATCGTGCAATTCCGTGGGAAACGGCCCTTCGCCTACCCGCGTGGTGTAGGCTTTGACCAATCCGATGCGCTTGTCAAATTCCATGTAAACGCCGCCGCCGGTGTACGCACCGCCAATGGTCGTTGACGATGAAGTCACAAACGGATAAGTGCCGTGATCGATATCCAACATGGAACCCTGCGCGCCTTCGTACAGAATATTCGCGCCACGGTAAGCGTAATCGGCAATCACCTGCACCGTATCACCGATGTAAGGTTTGATGCGTTCAACCGCCGCTTTTAATTGTTCCGTCGCTTCATCCACATTAATGAAGGGCTGACCGTACATTTCGCCGCCGAACTTCGAATACAATTCGGCGTGTTTTTTAAACAGATCCAAAAACGTGCCGTCCAAAATCGTCTCCAAACGCATGCCCGTACGCTGCACCTTATCCGTGTAGGCCGGGCCGATGCCGCGACCGGTGGTTCCGATCTTCTTATTCAACACCCGATCCAAATATTTATGCACCGGAGTTACAATGTGCGCCTGATGCGAAACGATAAGTTTTTCGGGCGAGACTTCAATCCCCTTGCCCCGCAAATAATCCACTTCTTCGGCAAAAGTGATGGGATCGACCACACACCCGTTACCGATCACATTAACGGCTTTACCGGAAACGATCCCGCCGG
>JALWEA010000667.1 GCA_027039465.1 Calditrichia bacterium
AAAATATTCTTGTAAAATTGAGCGCGTTTTAGAAAGTAAGCATAATCGTCCGTGCGGTTCAGGGCTTTGGCAACTTGCGCAATGCACCAATCGTCATAAGCGTATTCCAGCGTTTTGGAAACCGAAGACGGTTCTTTGTCCGCCGGAATGTAACCCAAGGTTTTGTAGTATTTTAATCCCAGATGATCCATCATGGCGCTGTGCTTCATGGCTTCGAAGGCGGTGTTGATGTCGTAATCGCGCAGACCTTTCAGATAAGCATCGGCGATGACCGAAACGGAATGGTAACCGATCATGCAGCCGGTGTAATTTCCGGCCAACTCCCACACCGGAAGCTGCCCGCCGTTCAGGTACTGATGAATAAACGTTTTAATGAAATCATTGGTGCGTGCCTGTTCAATAATGGTGTAAAGCGGATGGGTGGCGCGAAAAGTATCCCACAGGGAGAATACGGTGTAATTGGTAAAGTTTTTTGCCCGGTGGATTTTAAGATCGGTGCCTCGGTAACGCCCGTCCGTATCCATGAATACATTGGGTACAATCATCGTATGGTAAAGGGCCGTGTAAAAGATGGTTTTGATCTTTGCGTTCGCTTTAACGGCGATCTTCTTCAACTCCCGATTCCAAATCCGTCGCGCCTGGGTTCGGACACGATTGAAATCCCAATCGGGTAATTCCGCTTCCAAATTTTTACGCGCACCTTCGGCGCTGACGGCCGAGATCCCTACTTTAACCAACAATTCGGGATTCTTTAATCTGCCGAAGTCAAAAACGGCTTTAATGTTTTTACCCCGCGCTTCTTTTAAATTTGGAATGACGGAATCATTCACGGCCAAATGCAATTGTTTGATCGGTTGATTAAAACGCATGACAAAGTACACGTACTGATCCTGCGCCCAGGAACGGGAACGTCGCAAACCTTCGAATTCGTAAGCATTTACCTGTTTAAAATACGAATCCAGCACTTGATCGCGATGGGTCAAATCCAGAATGACAAAGTCCTTTTTATCTTTTGGAAAAAGATATTTGTGCAGGCCCACACGCGTGGTGGCCGTCAGTTCCACTTGGATGTCGTAATCGTCCAAACGAACGGCATAGTAGCCAGGCGCGGCTTTTTCTGTTTTCTTGCTAAAGCGGGAAGCATATCCGTTGCTTACGCCGGTTTTGTACCCGTTGTTTAAAAAATAGCGTCCCGTGGTGGGCATCAATAAAATATCGCAATAATCGGCAATGCCGGTTCCGCTCAAATGGGTGTGGGAAAAACCGTAGATAACCGAATCGGAATAATGATAGCCCGAGCAACCGTCCCAACCTTCGAGCCGGGTATCCGGACTGAGTTGCACCATGCCGAAAGGCAGAGTAGCGCCAGGGTAAGTATGACCGTGTCCGCCGGTGCCAATGAAGGGATTTACATAATCAACGGGTTCTTTGTTCGTTTGGCAAGAAGTGAAATTCAGCGTAAACAGGAAGGCGATAAAAAACGGAAAATACTTCATGATTCAACATCCTACGCTTATTTTAAGAAAGGCAATTTAAGCAATAATCGGATTGGATGCATGATTTTGGAAATTTAAAGGGTTTGCTACGGAAGGTTAGTTATCGGAGCTTTCGTCATGGGAGCGGTTCTTTTCCATCTTGGCGATGCGTTCGCTCAAATCGTACCAGCGCTGCACGGTATTTTCCAGAAAATAATAATGGAAAATGTAGGGAATAAGCAGAATCAGGAATAGCCCCAATAAAGCAAAAACGGGCAGGCTCGGGTGAAAGATTACCAGGCAAAGTGTGATTAGGGTAAACAGCGCAAAGAAAAGGGTAATCAGAAGATGGATGAGTCGCTCGTGCTGCATGCGGGCAATAAGGCGTTGGTGCCGTGCCTGTAAACGCCGTGCTTCCTCGGGAGAGAGAGGCGCATTCAATTGCTTTCGAAGTTGCTGTTCGTAGTTTTTCATATATCGACGGATTTTCATTGTTCGCTCGGTTTTTGTTGAGTCTTTGGAAATATAATCGAATGGAAATGGTTGTACATAAGTTTAAAAAGCATGGTACTATCCTTTGTGAAATGTAATTGACATAAGAGATTTTTCATTCCCCTGCGTTTCATTTAGTATGGCACCCGATTTATATAAGTTGAAAGGAAGCGACGAAGCGTTACTTTCAAAAGTGATAGGGTTTGCTTTATTCCTTTAGAAGTTTTTGGAAAAATTTAGGGAAATAAAGGTTCTAAAAATAGAAAAGCCTCAGAGAAATTTTCTTCCCTGAGGCTTTTTCTGCTCCGGCGGTAGGACTCGAACCTACAACCTAGTGGTTAACAGCCACCCGCTCTGCCAATTGAGCTACGCCGGAATAAATCTTTATTTCAATATTTTCATCAACGAGTGCCAAATATAAAAACTCTTTGCGCTCGTGTCAATATTTTAATCGATAAAATTAAAAAATTTTCATAATATCTTTTTGAATGGATGAAATACAGATTCTTTCATTCGTTCAATTTCCACCCCTGTAGTCCCCTCATAGGGGACACAGAGTAGTTTGAGAAATTTTGCCCAATGATGGAAACTTCGATTCTTTGAGTAGAATAGATTGTATCAAATTATTCGCAACTTGAGTTTTGAGCAAAATTCAACGAACTGTTTTTAGTCCCCCTGCGAGGGGGATTTAGGGGGTCCAAAAACTAAAAAACAATCACTTCATTCCGTCCGCGTAATTTCATAAGTGATTCCGCCAAAGCTGATCCGCCACTCCTGAACATACGATGAACGAATACACGCTTAACGAATAACGGTTTCCCCATTTAACAATAGCCCACAGTTCCCAATTCCCAACATCCCCGTAAGTTTTGATTTGTACCACCAATCTTGCTATTTTAAAGAACGGAGAATAAGGCAAGGAATGGAATCCGTTAAGAGAGAAGAATTGAAATGACACAAAATAAACCTTTAATCGTCGGGACAATCTCGGCTGTTTTATTATTGGCCTCGTTGACCGTGCACATTCTCATATTTAAAGGAGAATACACTGTTAGCGGGTTTGTGGATATTGTACTAACCACGGGCATGGTCGTTGCCTGGCTGATGACCAGTAAATTCATCAAGGAATTAAATCGTGCCCAACCGGACGTGCATCCCATTCGTTTGATGACGCAAAACGTACCTGCCGTGGTGACTTTCTTAACGGCCTTCTTCATGCTCTACGCCGTTATCAATATGGGCATGATGATCCGAACCAACTGGCAGGGCACCAATATTCGCGGCGTATCGGGATTTTGGCTGTTTTTTTACATGTTAACCGTCATGGTCAGTTGGGCGCGCTGGAAACAAAGCAGGCAATTATCCCGGTCTCAAAATTCGCAGGAACGATTATGAACCTTTCAATTCAATCAAAAATGCCGGATTTGCAGTTTTCCGTCTTTGCCGTAATCAGCCAATTGTCGGAGCGGCATCGGGCCGTTAATCTTTCGCAGGGCTTTCCGGATTTTAATCCCGATCCTGCCCTGGTGCAATTGGTTAGCGAAAATCTGAAACAGGGCAAGAATCAATACGCGCCCATGCCCGGCATTTTGCCTTTGCGCCAAGCTTTGGCCGAAAAGATCGAAAAACTTTACGGCGCAACGTATGATCCGGAAAGCGAAATAACCGTAACGGCCGGTGCCACGGAAGCCCTTTATGCGGCCATTACCGCCACGGTTCATTCCGGCGATGAAGTCATTATTTTCGAACCGTTTTACGATGCCTATCCTCCAGTGGTGCAATATGCCGGCGGCAAACCGATCTTTATTCCCCTGCAGCCGCCGAATTTTTCGATCCCCTGGCAAAGGGTCAAGCAAGCGGTTTCCAAACGCACCAGACTGATTATTCTGAATTCGCCCCATAATCCCACGGGAAGTCTGCTTGGCAAAAACGATTTGGCGCAACTGGCCGGAATCACGGACGGCACTTCCATTTTGATCATCAGCGACGAGGTTTATGAGCACATCATTTTCGACGGCCGGGCGCATGTCAGCTTAGCGTCGTATCCGGAATTGCGGGAGCGCAGTTTTGTGATCAGTTCGTTCGGCAAAACCTTTCACACCACCGGCTGGAAGGTGGGTTACTGCGCCGCTCCCAAACCGCTGACGGATGAATTCCGCAAAATACACCAGTTTATTACGTACGCGGTCAATACGCCTGTGCAGTGGGTCTACGCTGCTTTTTTACAGCAAGATCAATCCTATTTGCAGTTGGGCGATTTCTACCAATCTAAACGCGACTTATTTGCCCGCTTGCTGGAGAATTCCCGTTTTAAATTATTGCCGTGTCATGGTACTTATTTTCAACTGACCGATTACGGGGCGATTAGTGATTTGCCGGATTTTGAATTTGTCGAACGCTTAATTAAGGAGCACGGCGTGGCGGCCATTCCTTTGTCGCCGTTTTACAGCCAACCAACGCATCAGAAAATCATCCGATTCTGTTTTGCCAAAAAGGACGAGACTTTGCAACAAGCGGCGGAGCGTTTATGCAGGATTTGAAAGTGGCTTTGGTTCAAAGTGATTTATTTTGGCTCGATCCGCAAAAAAATCGACACCGGTTCGAACAAAAAATAACCCGGCTCAAAGGGAAAGCGGATTTAATTGTTTTACCGGAAATGTTTACCACCGGCTTTACCATGGAAGCCGAAAATCAGGCGGAACCCATGAGCGGGCCTACCGTTCGCTGGATGCGGTCTGTAGCGGAAAAAACCGGCGCGGTCATTGCCGGAAGTTTGGTCATTGAGGAAAACGGCGCCTATTTCAATCGTTTTATTTGGGCGCAACCGCAGGGGGCATTGGCCTGGTACGATAAGCGCCATTTGTTCCGCATGGCGGGCGAGCATGAAGTTTACAGCGCCGGTCGGCGATTGACCACGGTTGAATTGAAAGGCTGGCGCATCCGTTTGTTTGTTTGCTACGATTTACGCTTTCCGGTTTGGTCGCGCAATGTGAATTTGCAATATGATGCGGCCGTTTACGTGGCCAATTGGCCGCAACGTCGCGAACACGCCTGGCGGATATTGCTGCAGGCCCGGGCCGCGGAAAATCAGGCTTACATTATTGGTGTGAATCGCATTGGCGCCGACGGGTTGGGTATCCGCTATTCCGGCCAATCGATGGTGGTTGATCCGGTCGGGAATATTACGATCGATTTGGCGGATCAGCAAACCGAAGCAGTGGCTACGCTGTCCCGCGCGCATCTGGAGCATTTCAGAGAAAAATTTCCGGCCTGGAAAGATGCGGATCGATTTGAGATTAAGTAAGACGGTCGTTAACGGATTGCGTAGGTTTGCGTGTTATTCTGATACCGTCTTGCAAGCTGTTGCTGTTTCATTTTAGCCACTGATTTACACCGATAAACACGGATTAAAGGACTTGATATTTTAAATTTTGATGTGTTGTAGTTTTTGCTTTTCCTATCAAGAACGCACGCGTTTGTTATTTACAATTATTCCTGAATCAGCGTACCTTGCAGGAGAAAAATCTCCTGCAAAGTAGCAACAGACGCAAGAATTTGCTTCGTTCCATCTCCGTCTTCAGGACAGTCGGTAACACATTTCTTTACTTTATCTCAAATAGCTCGAAACTTCCTTGAAATTTCAAACATAACATTTGAAATTTCAAGCTAATTTATTCAAATTAGCCTAAATTGGTCTATTTGACAACCGGTTGCGTTTTTTATTTGAAAGAACCGCCTCGGCATTTTTTCCGGTTATTGACTTATTGACATTGCAAGTCAAATATTTAAACTAATTCAAAAAACTTCTCTGTAGCGTGTTCCAATGCCAAATTATGCCCCTGGTTCCCGAGTGATTCTGCCGACAATCATCATCTAATATCAAAATGGTAAAACACAGCGGAATCGTACCGAGGGACGAACGCGCCGCGCTTTGCACAAGCAACGATTTACGATTAACGAATACACGAATAAAGATTTTGCATTTTTTTTCCCACCCCTATAGTCCCCTCGTAGTTATTAAGTGTAAAGTCAAGAGAAAGGACGACATTTTTTGTATGTCGTCCAAAACGTTTGGCTACCTATTGACATATAGGTCTTGGGCTATTAT
>JALWEA010000668.1 GCA_027039465.1 Calditrichia bacterium
GAAGGGATTATTGCCATCATCATGCGTACCTTTTTGTTGGACGATGAAGAAGCCATTACCTCGCACGGCTCCTTTGTAACATTTGATGTGCAGGCCCAATCGCGTGGCATTAAATTGATTCGAACACCATTGAAGAATTACAAAATCGACCTGGAAGCGATTGCCGAACAAATCACGCCCAAAACCAAATTGATTTACCTAGCCAATCCCAATAATCCCACAGGCACCATTTTTACGGTCAGTGAATTTTTAAAGTTTATTAACGAAGTTCCGCCGAGAGTATTGGTGATTTTGGACGAAGCCTATTTCGAATTTGCCCATGATGAGCCTGTTTACCCGGATTCCATGCAGTATCGTTTGGATAATGTGATTACGCTACGCACATTTTCCAAAGCATTTGGGCTGGCCGGTGTGCGCATCGGGTATGGTTTCGCCCATGAAGATTTGATAGCCAATTTAATGAAAATTAAACTTACGTTTGAACCGAGTGCTCCGGCACAGGCCGCGGCCATTGCCGCCATTAATGATGATGATTTTTTGGAAAAAACCCTTCACAATAATCGGGTTGGCAAAAAATTCTTTTATCAATTGTTCGACCGGCTTGGTCTCGAATACATCAAATCCTTTACCAATTTTGTGACATTGGTTTTTGATTCCGAAAAAAGAGTTAATACACTCTTTAATCGGCTTTTGCGAGAAGGAGTGATCGTTCGCCCGTTGAAATCATTCGGGCTGCCGAACTGCATGCGCGTTTCCATCGGTTTACCGGAAGAAAACGAATTCTTTGCCGAGAAATTGGAAAAGGTGCTTTAACAAGGTCTTTCGCTCCGATGCCCGGCAAACTCAAACAGGTTATTTCGGCCTCAAGGCGTACGGATATTCCCGCTTTTTATTTAAACTGGTTCATTAAAGCCATTCGGCAAGGTTGGGTGGAAGTCGCGAATCCCTTCTTTCCGAAAAATGTTCGCCGTGTTGACTTAACACCTGAGCAGGTAAGTTGGATTGTTTTCTGGTCGCGCAATTACGGCCCGTTTTTACGCAAGCGTTCTTTTTTCGAAGCATATCAATTATTTTTTCATTTTACCATTCTTTCACCTTCGGTTCTCGAGAAACGTCCGATGAAATTAAGCGAACAGCTAAATCAATTGGAGCAATTGGTGAAATTTTACGGGCCGGAACGCATTATTTGGCGCTACGATCCTTTGGTCTTTTGGCTGGAAAACGAGACGTTGCACACAAATTATCAGCCGGGAGAATTCAAATACTTGGCAAAGACAATTGGAGATTTAGGCGTTACGCGCTGTTACACCAGCCTGGCATACCCTTACAGCAAATTCAAGTCGCGCCTGGCTCAAAAATTTCCCAAGTTTCAATTGTTGCCGCAGCCCCATCCCGAGGCGTTGAAAGTAGTAAAAGAAATGGTCGCCGTAGCTAAAGACGCTGGCATCGATATTTACGCCTGTTGTACGGATGCTTTGCTCGCCATTGAAGGTGTTAAGAAAGGGCACTGCATTGACGGTCATTTATTGAACCAATTGCATCCCAGTGAAAAGGTCAGCGTGGCCAGAGCACCGACGCGTCCCCAATGCGGCTGCACGCGTTCGATTGACATCGGAGATTACCGTAAGCAACCCTGTTACATCGGATGTATTTATTGTTATGCGAATCCGGTTTGGAAGTGAAGTAAAAAAATAATGAGCTCACTCTAAAGTGGGGTAAAATTTTATTGTGCAAAATGATTATTAAGTCTCCATCTGAAGAATGGATAATCAAAATGCAAGGAAATATGTTAGCCTGGGCTGTCCCAAAAGCAAAAGATGATGAATATTTATTAATTTTCCATTTCAAAAACGACCTTTCTTTAATTTTTTCAATTGTCCCATTCGGGACAAATATTTTGGTGGTGGGAATCATTTTACCCATATTTGAAAATATGGGCTATGGGCACCCCATCGCTCCGCGATGGTTTT
>JALWEA010000669.1 GCA_027039465.1 Calditrichia bacterium
CTCCAAATTAATAATCCTCATAATCATTTAAATCTTTGTCCCATTAAAAGAAAGGAGCAAAAAATGTTGCATTCCGAAATTACCGAAAAAATCATCAAGGCATTTTACAAAGTTTACAACACGTTGGGATACGGCTTTCTGGAAAAAGTTTATGAAAATGCCATGGCAATTGAACTCAGAAAGATGGGTTTTGATTACAGGCAGCAGCAAAGAATTAAAGTGTATTATGAAAACGAAATCGTCGGTGATTATTATGCCGATCTTATTGTTAACGATTCGGTTATTGTGGAATTGAAGGCATCGGCGACTATCCATGAAGAGCATGAAGCGCAACTCCTGAACTATTTGCGTGCGACACAAGTTGAAGTGGGACTTCTGCTCAATTTTGGCAAAAAGCCGGAATTTAAACGGTTGATTTTTACGAACGACAGGAAAAAATAATTGAACGCGGATGGTACGGATTTGACGGATTAAAAATTTTTAGAATTAAATTATTTTCATTCTGAGTTGGAGAAAAATTGAATTTAAAATTTTAAATAAAAAATCCGTGAAAATCCGCGTAATCCGTTAAATCCGTGTCCTATTCTAAATCCGTTCTTTAAGCAAAGCAAGCACTTCTTCTATTTTGGGAAAACGGTAGGTTCCCGCTTTGGAGTAAATGCATTCGTCGTCGTAAAAAACTTCGAAATTGCCGCCTTTACCTTTTCTGAATCCCACTTCCAAACCGAAAGTTTGTTTAATAGCCTCCGCCAGGCCGACCGCCCGGGAGTAATAGTTTCAGACATCGCAATATTCAATAATAACTTTATGCATGGTAGCCTCTAAAATTTAATCCGTTGCAGGTAACGCTCCAAAGCTTCCCGCATATCATCCACCGTATCGCCGCCGAACTTTTCCATAAAAGCATTGGCAATCACCGGAGCCGTTACCGCCTCGGCGATCACCGAACAGGCCGGAACCGCCGTTACATCGCTGCGTTCTTTGTGCGCCAAATATTCTTCTTTACTCTTTACGTCCACCGAATGCAGCGGTTTCATCAAAGTGGGAATCGGCTTCATCATAATTTGCAGCACGATATCTTCTCCGTTACTCATGCCCCCTTCAATGCCGCCGGCGTTGTTGCGCGAGCGAACAATCGACCCGTCTTTAAAAAACATCTCGTCATGGAACTGCGAACCCAACCATTCCGCGCCCTTAAATCCTGCGCCCACTTCCACACCTTTCACCGCCTGAATCGACATCAGCGCAGCGGCCAATCGACCATCCAATTTACGATCCCAATGCACGTAGCTGCCCAAACCTGGCGGAACGTGACGAATGATGATCTGAATAATGCCGCCAACCGTATCGCCTTCGGATTTTGTCTTTTTAATGAATTCAATCATGGCCGCTTCGGCATCCGTATCCAGACAACGCACCGGCGAACGATCAGCACGTTCATTGATGTCGTCTTTCTTCAACAGCGGTTGAATTTTGTCTTCTTCCGCTTTGACCGGCCCGATCTGCAAAACATGGGAAAAAATCTTAATACCGAAATATTCCAACAATTGTTTTACGAATCCGCCCACGGCAACACGCATGGCCGTTTCCCTGGCGCTGGAACGTTCCAAAACATTGCGCATATCGTCAAAATGATATTTCAACGCGCCGCTCAAATCCGCATGGCCCGGTCTGGGACGGGTGATCTCCCTGCCGGATTCGCCTTCGTCCTGAGCCATGATTTCCGTCCAGTTCTCCCAATCTTTATTGCGCAAAATAAAGCTAATGGGACTGCCCAACGTTTTTTTGAATCGAATACCGGACAGCACTTCAATCCGGTCGGTTTCCAACTTCATGCGCCCGCCGCGACCGAAGCCCTGCTGACGACGATATAATTCATGGTTAACCTGCTGCAAATCCACCGGTAAATTGGATGGCATGCCTTCAATAATGCCCGCCAAAGCCGGCCCGTGGGACTCCCCTGCTGTCAAGAAACGAATCATCTCAATTCCTTGCTTTTTTTTCTTTGATTGCCTTTAAGGTTTGCTCGACCACCGTTTCCATGGGCTGAAAGCTGGAAAATCCGGCCGCATGGAAATGTCCGCCTCCGCCAAACATGCGGGCAATTTCCCCCACATTAAATCCGTCTTTGGATCTCAAGCCGACCATGATTTCCTTATTGGAATTCTCCACAAACATGACAAACACATTGGCCGAAGCGTCTCTGCGGATAATATCCACCAGGCCGTTCATATCTTCAATCGTAACGCCGAACCGATCCATGGTTTGCTTGGTAACCACCGCCCAATCGATGTGATCTTCCCATTGAAGATTGGACAAAACGTGCCCCCAAAAACGCAGTTGCGCTTTGCTGCTGCGTTCGAAAACCTGCCGATAGACCCAGGCCGGATCAATGTCAAATTTGGTCAATTCCGCAGCCATGGAAAGGGTAAAAGTATCGGTTCCCTCAAAGCGGAAACTACCAGAATCGCTTAAAATACCCGTGTAAAGGGACAAGGCCATTTCCCTGTTTAACTTTGCGCCAACGGATTCGAAAAATTCGTAAATAATTTCGGCCGTTGCAATTCTGCGATCGTCGATAAGCGCCAGATCAACATTCGGGCAGCTCCCCGGATGATGATCGATGCAAATCTTAACGGCCTCACTTTGCATCACCGGTTCGTACCAGCGTTCCATGCGTTCCAACGCGCTAATGTCCAGAATAAAGGTCACATCGGCTTGACGAATATATTGCAATGTTTCCCGGTCGCTCAGTCGATTGACCGTTTGGATGCCTGGTAAAAACGCATATTGAGCGGGAATTTTTCCTGGCACCACCGCTTCGACCGTTTTACCCGAACGGGTTAAATAATGGTACAACGCCAAAATAGAACCCAACGCATCACCGTCCGTGTGAATATGACTAATCAGCAAAAACGTGTCATGCGCTTCGATCAGTTTTTGTATTTTCTTAAAATGATTGTTCAATTCCATTTCGGCATCCGTTAAAAATTTCTCACCTTGTCACAATTTTACGTTAACGCAGAATTTTAATCTTGGCAATCAAGGCATCTACCAATTCATCCGTGGTTGCCTTACCGCCCAAATCGGGCGTCAAATGCTTACGTTCGGCAAACAAAAGTACCAACGCCGCCTGAATACGATCGGCAGCCTTGTGTTCGCCCAAATGCCTGAGCATCATGGTGGCGGAAAGAATGGTCGCCACCGGATCGGCGATGCCCTTACCGGAAATATCCGGCGCACTGCCATGCACCGATTCAAACACGGCAACATCGTCGCCCAAATTTGCTCCGGGAACAACGCCCAGTCCACCGACCAGTCCGGCCGCCAAATCGGAAATAATGTCGCCGTACAAATTCCCCAGCACCACCACGTCAAATTGCTCGGGATGCATGACCATTTGCATGGCGCAATTGTCAACAATAATTTCTTTGTAAGTTACGTCCGGGTAGTTGGCGGCCACTTTGCGCACGCTGTCCAGAAAAAGGCCGTCGCTCTTCTTCATGATATTGGCTTTGTGTACGGCATGCACCAATTTGCGTTCCCGCTTTTGCGCCCATTCAAAAGCCGCTTTGGCAATGCGCGTCGAAGCCTTTTCCGTAATAATCTTCAAACTTTGGGCCACGCCCGGCGCCACTTCGTATTCCATCCCGGCGTACAAATCTTCCGTATTTTCGCGAAAAATCACCATATCGATGGGCGAGTGTTGGAAGGTAATGCCCAAAGCCGAATTCACAGGCCGCACATTGGCGTACAAATCCAAGGCTTTGCGCAATTGCACGTTAACCGATTGAAAGCCGCCGCCGATCGGCGTGGTAATCGGCCCTTTCAAGGCCACTTTATTTTTTCGTACCGACTCCAACGTTTCTTCCGGTAAAACGCTACCGTATTTATCCACGGCTCCGGCTCCGGCATCCACAATCTCCCAATCAATCAAAACACCCGTTGCAGCCAAAACTTTACGCGCTGCCGAAGTTACTTCAGGGCCGATTCCGTCGCCTGGAATAAGGGTAATTCGATGGATCTTCTTTTCGCTCTTTGATTTTGACATTTTTCTTTGCCTTTCCTTAATATTTTACGATTTTGAAACGGAACATTTGATAACGCTATTTATGTTCCGAAATAATCCCAAAATCGTTACTTTTTCGGAGCTTATTCCTTCGTCGGAACCCTTGAAGATTTGAATCGGCCGATATTTTTATTCATTTTCGCTCTATTCAATAAAGAAGACAAATGTATTCAAAACCTGTGATCGAAACAAAATTTTTTATTTGCCTCATCAAACGAAGGTTTGAATATTTATGCAGTATTTATGAGTAAAATTAGACTATCGATAAAAAAATTAATATATTTGTGCCAATTATTTTTACGGAACTCAATAAATCCAATTCGGGACAAAAATAATGAAAGTAATCGAACATTTAGCCAAGGCAAACGAAACTCTGATCAGTTTTGAAATTATTCCTCCCAAGCGCGGCGGCGACATTCACAGCCTGCTAAAAGTTGTGGACGATATTTCCCGTTACCACCCGCCGTTTATCGATATCACCAGCCATGCGGCCGAGGTGACCTACGAAGAAACTCCGCAGGGCATCAAACGCAAAATCAAACGCAAACGTCCTGGTACTTTGGGCATTTGCGCTCTCATTCAAAACAAGTACAATATCGATGCGGTGCCCCATGTGTTGTGTCACGGATTCACAAGGGAAGAAACCGAAGATTTTTTAATCGATTTACAATATCTAGGCATCGAAAACGTGCTGGCTATCCGCGGAGAAGACAGCGGCTACCAAAAGCCACTGATTGCCGGACGCAGTGTTAACCATTACGCCGTAGATTTGGTAGCGCAGATCAAAGATATGAATCAGGGCAAATACCTGGAAGAAGATTTGGCCGATGCCAGGCCGTCGAACTTTTGCATTGGCGTGGCGGCCTATCCCGAAAAACACATTGCCGCCCCGAATCTGGAATTTGACATTAAAAACCTGAAACACAAAATAGAAGCCGGCGCCGATTACGCCGTAACCCAGATGTTTTACGACAACCGGCATTACTTTAATTTTGTCGATAAATGTCGTCAAGCCGGAATTGACGTACCCATCATTCCCGGACTTAAAATCCTGACATCCAAACGGCAATTGACCTCCATTCCGTCTGCCTTTCACATTTCGCTGCCAACGGAATTGACCGATCAGGTTTTGGAGGCCAGGGATGATGCCGAAGCACTGGAAATCGGCATTGACTGGGCCTATCGTCAGGTGAAAGAATTATTGGAGCACAAAGTCCCGGCCATTCATTTTTACATTATGCAAAATTCAAAGCCCATCAAACAACTGATGAAAAAGATCGGCCTTTGATTTTTTTGAAGCGGGCAGGATGGATAAAGCGAAATCATTTTATAGGAAACCGGGAGTCGGGAAAAGTTAATGGTTAAATTGTTGAATTGTTGAATGGTGAAGTATGAAGGTTGTTAAGAGTTAAGGGTATAAGGGTTAAGGGAAACGTTATTCGTTAAGGCCTGTCATTGCGAACGATCCCGCGAGCCTGCGAGCGGGAGAGTGAAGCAATCTCTTCCAAAGCGGCACCGGACTGTAATGATGGAAGGGATTGCCACGCCCCGATAAATCGGGGCTACTATTGACATATTAGGTTCATATAGTCATTATTTAGCCCCATACACTTTCTTCCATACTCTGTCTCCCGATGCTCGGGATTTTCAACACTGAAGGGTGCCTGTAAAGTTGATGCTGTTTCTTTAATTGGAATTACACGCTGATCAATTTGCTATGCTTAGACCCCCTAAATCCCCCTCGTAGGGGGATTCAAAGTTGTTTGTAAAATTTTGCTCATTACCCAATTTACCAGTAGTAAAGTTTTACTCTTTTCCCCAACCGTAAGTTCAACTTTTCATCGGGCAAAATCATTCGTGCCTTTTTGCGTCCCCCTTGTATATTAAAGTTATTAAGAAAAAAGATCTTTGCAAATAAAAAAAATAAAACCGAATTTATCCGACATGTAAGAAGGGGCTCCCCTTAGGCATAAAGCCTGTCTCGTAG
>JALWEA010000670.1 GCA_027039465.1 Calditrichia bacterium
ATTCCATCACATTACCGCCCATGCCGTACACCCCGTTGGGCGAAGGGAATTCGTAATAATTGACCGGCGTTGTTTGAAGACCCTGCAATTTTTCATACGGATCACCGCTGTCTTCGGAATTGGCTTTCTCGGTTTCCACCCAATCGGAGGCGTAAGCGTAAATGTACTTGCGATGGTGGCGTGCATCCCAACCGGCGGCCATCTCCCATTCGGCTTCCGTAGGCAAACGCTCTCCGTACGCTTTCGCATACGCTTCGGCCCCGTACCAACTGACAAATACCACAGGGAAAGACCCGCGTCCGGCCACTACCTGAAATCGATTATTTTTAACCAAAAGATCGCTCATAGGGGCGGCTTTGCGGGTTTTGCACCAAATACGTTCGGGATGCGCGGCGTCCTTTACCACACCGTTTTCCCAACGAATCAAACCGTCTTTTAAGGAGCGATTCAAAAAACGGGCATATTGCGCATTGGTAACTTCGTATTTATCTATTTTGTAAGATTTCAATCGTACCCGATGTTGGGGATGTTCGCCGGACCACCCCACATCCTTGGGCGCACCCATCAAAAAGGTGCCGCCTTTGATGGAGACGAGCTCTTGTTTAACCGGCTTGTTAAAGGGAATGATATCTTTTTGCCAGGCTACTTTTTTCTTTTCGGCCAAAATGTTGTTGAGAATGAAATCGTACAAGTCGTGCAAAAAGCGCGCGGTTTGCGGTTGAACTTTGGAATCGAGCCGCATGCTGTTCGGTGTTTCGATATGCATACCATATTCCAACAAATCGCTGCGCAACGAGCCGTAAACGCGCGTGCCCAATCCGCTGTAAAAAAAGTGCAATGGAATACCCTGATAGCGGTAAATCCGATCTTCCGGCAAATTACCGAAAACCATCATGGGCGGATTCGCATAATATTCATTTTTATGCGCATCATAGAATTTTTTAATTTGACGAAGGTCTTCTTTGCTAAAGCCAATGCCCATGGCTTCAATAACCGGGCGCTGAATCACTTTGCCGTCCTTCAAGCGAACGGTTAAATCGTGGCCGTGAAAACTGCAAAAGAAACGGAAACGCCGACCGTAGTGCAATCCGCTATTTTGCCAGACACTGTCCTGATAAGTGTGATACACTTTTTCGGCCTTTTGATTCCAAACGCGTTCGGGGATGACGCCGCCGCCCTTTTTGGGCAATTTCATCAACGGACGGTTGGCATCGTACCAAATACCGCGATACGAAAGCCGCGCGCCGTAAGCGGCAGTTGCGGGAATATCGAAATTTTGCTGCAGGATGTGAACGATAGTGCCCGTTTCCATGTCGCAGTCGCCGTGCGGAGCGCCAATGGCCACACGCTGCCACTGTTGCGTGTTACCATGATAGTTTTCCACCCAAAAGCGTACCGGCTTCGGTTTGATCGTGGCTTTTGCCGGGTCTATTTTTTGCAGTGTCACTGCGTATTCTTTACCCAATTCCATTTGCCAAAAATCACGATATTTTTTGTGAACGGAGAATCCCGTTTTCGATTTTATGATTCGGTAAATGCGCAGTTCTTGACTTTTGCCGCTCACTTCCATCCGTACCGGAAACCCTTCTGTAATTTGTAAGCGATCAATCACGGATTCCGGTACAAAAATCGCCGGGCCTAATTGCAGCGTTGCCACGGGAGGTTTAATGAGCTTTGCACGAAATTCCACCTTTGTCCGGATGCTATTCCGGCAGGAAGACAAAATAATCAGCAAAAGAGCGAATGGAATGATACTTTTACGAATGTTGAAAAACGGTTTCATTGTGTTCCGCCTTTATTTTATCGTGGGCATACGTTTGTAAAAAAGCCCGTAACGAACGGTACATGGGCATGATGCCGGGAATGTACAAATGCTCGTCAGGCCCGTGATGATTTTCTCCCAAAACCTTAACGATGACAATGGGTATTCCCTTATTGGTAAAAAAGCGCGCATCCGAAGAGCCGTT
>JALWEA010000671.1 GCA_027039465.1 Calditrichia bacterium
CGGTCTCTACTCGACAACCGGTTGCCTTTGACCGCGTCCGGTTCCCGAGTGATTCTGCCGGACTTGTAGGGGCGAAGCATTTCCCTAACAAATAAAGAAGCAATCGGTGTTTTTGGTTGCACAACGTTAATTTTTTTTTGAGCTTGCAGCGTATTGACGGAAAAATGCTTCGCCCTTACTTCGAACATCGCAAAATGAAAGGCAGAATCGTATCGAGGGACGGAAGCGCCACGGATTATTAAGATAGTGACATGAGCCTAACCTGTCATTCCGATCCCGACGTGTCGGGAGAGGAATCTCCTCCAAACCAGCAACGGACATAAGGGATTCTTCGTCCCGTCACAGTTACTCGTCAACCGGGCGTGATCTTTCACATTATCGGGCACAAAAGCGCTTCAATTCAACAATTAAACAAATGCCCGCAGCTAATCGGGCATCCCGAGAATCGGAACCGGGGATGGGTCAAAAAAACGCCGCAATCCATCACTCCCCTCCCGGCCGTTGCCATTTTGCAAGGGATTGCTTCACTCACCCGCTCGCAGGCTCGCGGGATCGTTCGCAATGACAATCTTTTACGATTAACGAATAACGGATATACGAATAACGATTTCCACCGCAAAACCCTTCAACCCTTATACTCTTAACGCTTAACACTTAACACTTAACTCTCAACACCCTTCATCCAATTTCGGTTTTTTCTTCTTTTTTGCCCGAAATACCGGTTTGCTTATTTTACGCTCTTTCTTTTTCGTATCTCCGGCAGCAATCTTACTGCCCATCATAACCGGACCGGCCGCCTTGCGAAATTCGTATCGGAACAGTTCTTCATCCGTGAACGTTCCGGTAGGCTTTTGCGGATGCGCAAAAACGTCCACCCAATGATTCATCCCGCCCTGCAGCACATAAACGTCCTTAAAATTATTTTCTTTTAACAAAAGCCAGACTTGCGAAGCCAACGTATTCCCGTTGGAAACCAAAATGAGATTATTGTCCTCCTGTAGATTTTTTAAATCCTCATTCGTCAAAATATCTTTCACCGGGACATGCAGACTGTTAGGAATATGGTATTTGTCGAAATCTTCTTTGGAACGAATATCGACCACAATAAATCCGGGTTCCTTGTCAATAATTTTCGCAGCCAAATCATCCGGTGAAATATAATAGTGGCTGTGCTGCAATTCGTTTAATAGTTGATTGGTATCCATTTGGCAGTTGGACATTTTTTCAATAGGAGAAAATGCCAAAATCATCCCAAGAATAAAAAGCAAACTAAAACCGAAAACTTTTAAATTCATCTTCATTGTTGAGGCTCCTCTCTGAATTTCTTTTCAAGCCATTCACCACCCCAAAACATAGCAAGGGCCATGATAACAACCAAAAAGCCAGTTACGCCGATGGGCAAGTTCAACCAGTCGGTTACTTTCGCCGTTCCCATGGCGCCGGCATTGTACAGCTTTTCGATGGAAGGAAACATCTCTCCGAAAATCAGCATACCCGTTAAGATGCCTCCTAAGAAGAAATACGCATCAATGCGTCCCAGCACTGCGCCGACTACCGATGTCCCCGGACAATAGCCGCCGATAGCAAAACCGATACCGAAAACCAATCCGCCGAAAATTTGCGCCCACAAAAAGGTCGGGTTCACGTAAACCCGGCTCAAATCGATCCATCCGAAAAGGGCCAAATACATGAGCCCTAACATGGCCGTAACAATGGCCGTAAACATCACTTTTAAAACCGTCATATCTCTGAAATAAAATTGCAAAGCCAATTTGCGGCTTTCACCGAAACCGGCGCGTTCCAGCCAAAAGCCAAAGCTAATGCCCAAAATCAGGGCAATCACAAAGCTGGTTTCCGTGCCGAAATATCCGAATTTATAAAACGGTGCCATTTTAATTCTCCATCCCTTTTAGATCCATTGTTTCCGAACAAAATAAGCGGTGGCATAAGCGCCTGCGAACACGGCA
>JALWEA010000672.1 GCA_027039465.1 Calditrichia bacterium
TAATTTGTCACCGCAAGTCAGCGCTACCTGTGAGGTATTCACGCAACGCACACCGGCGCTTTCGAACAACATTAGTGCGTGCAAGGCGCGGGAGTGGTTAATGGCACGCTCTAAAACCACGTCATACGTAAATCCGTTTTTACCCAAAGTAAAATAGAGCTCGCGATCGTCGATCATCTGCAAATCCACATTGGGACGTTTACGGAATTCTTCGATCAGTAATTTTTCATCTTTTCTAAGAATCGAATGCAATAATCCTACTTGCATGGGTTTTTCTCCCTGTTTAAAAATTAAAAAGTACGCAATGTGTTTGGGAAAAATTTGTTAATTCAAAGAATGCTTTTTGCACCATTCGATCAGGTGCTTCAGCTCGTTTAAATCAACGGTGCGGCCCTTTTGGCCGATCTGTTTTATACGGGCTAAGAGGCGTTTCAGGAGGGTTTGATCATAATCGATGTTTAATTGTTCGAGCGCCCATTGAACGGAAGAAATGCCGGACATGTGGTCGAGCGCAACACGCATCTCCCTGCCGACCAACGCCGGATTCAAGCTTTGATAATGAACCGGATTTTGTACTGCGGCATGGGTATGCACACCGGCGCAATGCGTAAAGGCATTTTCACCGACAATGGGAAAGTTTTTGGGAACGGGAATACCGGAATAGCGGCTTACCAAAGCGTACAAATCCATTAACTTTTCCAATTTGTAAACCTTTTCCACACAAAAGATGTCTTTAACGGCTATCAGTAATTGTGCCAAATCCACCACTCCGGCACGTTCGCCCAATCCCATCACCGAAGCATCAATGATTTCGGCACCGGCGCGATAGCCGTCCAGAGCGTTGGCCAGCGCCAGCCCACGGTCATTGTGGCAATGCACGGCAATCATGGGCTGCAAATTCTCACGTGCCAAAGCATCTTTCAGTTTAGCCACAAAATCGTACATATTATGATCCGTACCCGGTACCATGTAACCGGTGGTATCGGCCACACTGATAATATCGGCTCCGGCTTTAACGGCGGCAGTGGCGGCTTTTAACACATTTGCAAACGGCGAACGAACCGTATCTTCCGGTGTGTAGCGAATCAGAATATTCGGATTTTGTTCTTTGGCAAAGCGAATTGTTTTTGTGATTTGTTCAACGGCAGCTTGCAAATCTTTGCGAAATACCTGATCCAGGCGTTCCGAAGTAACACTGTAAAAAATACCGATAAACTGCACACCGCTTTCCAAAGCCAATTCCACATCCTTCCGTAACGAACGGGCGTGCGCCGCAATGACGGCTTTGTACCCGTGATGCGCAATTTGGTAAACCGCTTCGTGAATATCTTCGGTAACCACGGGATGCCCGGCTTCGATAATATCGATGCCGATTTCATCTAACAAATCGGCAATGGCTAATTTAATATGGCCGTCAAAATAAACGCCAGGTGTTTGTTCGCCTTCACGCAGGGTTGTGTCCAAAATTTTTAACGCCATCACTGCCCCCAATCTTCCTCTTCCTGAGGCGCTTCTTCCAATTCCGGAGGATCGAGGTTGATCACTTCCAGTTCACTGCCGCAGTCCGGACAAACGATCAGTTCGTTGAGTTCCACATTATCGTCCAATTCGATCATCGCATCACACACGGGACAAGTTACTTGTTTTGACATGGTAAAACTCCTTTCTTTTTTTGTATCGATTAATGCCTTCTGTTCTCCGAAGGCGCCGAGCCATGGCTGCACCTCGGATTATTAAGTTAGTGACATGATCGCCTTTAAGACCCACCCCCGCCCTCCCTGCTACCGCATGAAGGGGTGCCTGAAGAAATGTGGACTCGTATCATTGTTAGGCTGTTAACAGGTTTAAGTTGTCTTAATTAATAAGTAAAAATTTGCGTATAAGCCTAAATGTCAATAGTAAAAACTATATTGTAACAAGTAATGCAGCGATCCCTCCAAAGCAGCGACGGATGTAAGATATTCTTCGTTCCATTGAAATCCTTTGACAAACGGACACGATCTTATACATAATTGGTTACAAAATCACTTCAATTCAATAATTTACCAAATTGCCCCAGTTAATTGGGCACCCTTCCCTACGCGTCGTAGGGAAGGGATGGGTTTAAATAGTTAGCACCCTAATATGTCAATAGTAATCCCGATTTATCGGAGCGATGACAATTAAAAATCGCTCCGTTCAGGTCATTCCTACTTTATTGGTTCTTAACTCTTCCCTTCCAAATACTGATTTATCCTTTGCGCCGCTTTGCGTCCGTGGCTGATCGCCTTTACCACCAATGAGGCTCCGGATTGGGCATCACCGGCTACAAATACGCCCCGCTCCGATGTTGTAAATCCGTCTTCCGTAAATACATTTCCGCGTTCATCTAACTTCAGCCCCAATTGCTCCAACAACGGACCGTGCTTCACATGAACAAAGCCCATCGCCAGCAACACCAAATCTACTTGCAACTCAAATTGTGAATCGGGAATCTCCTTCATTTGCGGCGGCAGACCACTCCATTCCAACCGAGTAAAAACACCTGAAGCAACGCGTCCGTTTTTACCCTTAAATTTTTTGGTGAGAATACTCCATTCCCGCTGCCCGCCTTCTTTGTGTGAAGATGAAGTTCTGAGAATTTGAGGCCAAAAGGGCCAATCGGGATTCCACGACTGTTTCCATTCCCGCGGTTTGGGTAAAATCTCAAATTGGTAAACATGCTTTGCCCCCTGCCGAATGGCCGTGCCCACACAATCCGAACCCGTATCGCCGCCACCGATCACCAGCACCGTTTTATCTTTGGCTTCAATGGGCGGCTCGTTAAAAGGAATACCTTCCAATCGCTTATTGGCTTGCGAAAGGTATTCCAGGGCAAAGTGAATACCATCAAGTTCGCGCCCTTCCACCGGCAAATCGCGGGCTTCTTCCGATCCGATGGCGATGAGCATGGCATCAAAAGATTTGCGTAAATAATTAGCCGAAATATCTCGTCCGATTTCCGTGTCGGTTTCAAAAACAATGCCCTCTTGCGCAAGCTGTTCAATCCGCCGCTCCACAATCTTTTTGTCCAATTTAAAATTAGGAATGCCAAAGCGTAGCAATCCGCCCAATTTTGACGCTTTCTCGAAAACGGTTACTTCATGTCCCGCTCTGCGCAACTGCTGGGCAGCCGCCAATCCGGCCGGACCCGAACCGATCACCGCCACCTTTTTCCCGCTCAAACGACGGGGCGGACGCGGCTTAACCCACCCCTGCTCAAATGCATGCTCAATAACGGCCAATTCTATCTGGCGAATGGTTACCGGACTATCATTAATGGAAAGCGTACACGCCGTTTCACAAGGCGCCGGACAAACCCGCCCGGTAAATTCCGGGAAATTATTGGTCATCTCCAAACGTTCGTAGGCTTCTTTCCAAAGATTCCGATACACCAGATCATTCCATTCCGGAATCAGATTTCCCAAAGGACATCCGTAGCCGGAATGGCAATAAGGAATGCCGCAATCCATGCAGCGTGCTGCCTGTTCCTGCAAAATATTTTGCCGTGGCAATCGAATAAATTCGTTGAAATGTAAAATACGTTCCGCAATTGGCGTTTCCGCGTATATTTGCCGTCGAAACTCCAAAAATCCGGTCGGTTTGCCCATCAGTTGTAAACCTCCTCTGTTACCGTTAAAGTACCTTCATCCTTGAAGGGCATCTCTTCCATGCGTTGCAAAGCGCGCCGATAGTCAACCGGCATGACCTTGACAAAAAACGGTAAATATTCCTGCCAATTTTCCAAAATATGCTTGGCCAACGGGCTTTGTGTGTACGCAAAATGTTTACGAATTTGTGTTTGCAGGAATTCAATATCATGCGGTTCGGTAACGCTTTCCAAATCCACCATTTCCAAATTGCAACGTGTGTCAAACAATTGGCTTTCATCAAGCACAAAGGCAATGCCGCCGCTCATACCCGCCGCGAAGTTAATACCCGTTTTGCCCAAAACAATAACGCGGCCGCCCGTCATATATTCGCATCCGTGATCACCCACGCCTTCCACAACGGCCAACGCGCCACTATTGCGTACGGCAAACCGTTCACCCGCTATTCCGTTAATGTAAACTTCGCCGGCCGTAGCGCCGAATAAATTGACGTTCCCGCTAATGACATTCTTGTGCGGCAAAAAACTTGAACCTTGCGGTGGACGAATGATGATTTTACCTCCGCTTAATCCTTTGCCCACGTAGTCGTTGGCTTCCCCTTCCAAAATAAAGGTAATTCCCTTGGCTAAAAATGCGCCGAAACTTTGTCCGGCCGCCCCCTTGAAATGAATGTTAATCGTGTCTTCGGGCAATCCGTTGGAGCCGTATTCTCTTGCAACTTCCGAACTGATGATGGCGCCGGTCGTACGATTGTAATTGAATATCGGCATTGACAAACGAACGGGTTTTAAATCTTTGAGCGCTTTTTGCACATCCGGCAAAATCTTTAAATCCAACGAATGACGAAAATCGTGTTCCTGAGGTCGTATTTGCCGATTAACGCCATCCGAATTCAAATCCGCAAAAACGGCGCTAAAATCCAGCCCTTTCGTTTTGTAATGGTGCAAGGCAGTATCCACGTCCAGCAAATCAGTACGACCGACAATTTCATCCAATGAGCGGAAGCCCATTTCGGCCAAATGCTCCCGTACTTCCTGTGCCAGAAAACGCATAAAATTCATCAGATGCTCGGGTTTACCTTTAAACCGTTTGCGTAATTTTTCATCCTGCGTTGCAATGCCCACGGGACAGGTGTTCAAATGGCACTTACGCACCAGAACACAGCCAAGGGTAACCAACGCCACCGTAGCAAAACCGAATTCTTCCGCCCCCAACAAGGCGGCCACAATAATATCGCGCGCGGTTCGCAACTGCCCGTCCACCTGCACCCGAATGCGATCGCGCAGATGATTCCGTTTAAGCACTTGATGCGTTTCGGCCAAACCGATTTCCCAAACCGTTCCCGCATGCTTAATGGAAGAAAGCGGCGAGGCGCCGGTGCCGCCGTCATATCCGCTAATTAACACCATGTCGGCCCGCGCCTTAGCCACGCCCGAAGCAATGGTACCGACGCCCATTTCCGAAACCAGCTTAACCGAAATACGCGCTCGGCGATTGGCATGTTTTAGATCGGAAATCAACTGAGCCAAATCTTCAATGGAATAGATATCATGATGAGGCGGCGGCGAAATCAACATTACACCGGGCGTCGAATGGCGCACCCTGGCAATGATTTCATTGACCTTAAAACCAGGCAACTGACCGCCCTCTCCTGGCTTTGCTCCCTGTGCAATTTTGATTTGCAATTCATCGGCATTCACCAAATAGTTGATATTAACCCCGAATCGGGCCGAGGCCACTTGTTTTACGCGGCTATTCAAGGAATCGCCATTGGGCAAGGGTTTAAAACGGGCTTCGTCCTCACCGCCTTCGCCGGAATTACTTTTTGCATTCAAACGGTTCATGGCCAAAGCAATTGTTTCATGGGCTTCCTTACTGATGGAACCGAACGACATCGCCGAAGTCACGAAACGTTCCAAAACGGATTCAACCGGCTCAACTTCGTCAAGTGGGATGCGTTTCCCCTTTTTAATTTTAAACAAACCGCGCAGCGTGGCCAACTTTTGACTATTGGCGTTAACGGTTTCGGAATATTTTTTAAAAAGATTGTAATCGCCTTCCCGCACGGCACGTTGCAGCAAAACGATCACTTCAGGGGTCATCAAATGTTGTTGTGTTTCTCTGCGATAATGATAGTGCCCGCCGCTTGGCAACAGATGCCCTTTGTCCGTTTTCGTCGCGTCCATGGCTTCGCGAAAACGGTTCAAGGTTTCCGTTTCAATAACATCAAGACCAATACCGCCAACCGGTGAAAAAGTATGCGGAAAATATTTGGCTAAAAATTCTTCGGACAGCCCGAAAGCTTCAAAGGTTTCCGCATGGCGATAGCTTCTCAATGTGGAAATGCCCATTTTGGACATTATTTTGAAAAGCCCCTTGTTGATGGCCGTAATGAAATTCATGGAAGCGGTTTCAAAACTCAG
>JALWEA010000673.1 GCA_027039465.1 Calditrichia bacterium
AAATAAAGGCGTTGTTCTTTGGTTAGAACTTTGTTGATGTCTTTACGCAAGTCCAAGCGGTAATCATCAATTTTGGCTTCCAGTTTGCGCGCCTGTTTACGGTAGTCTTTAATTTTGTTAACGTCTGCGTCAAAGCGTGAAGCATACCCCCGCATTTGCATTCTCAAAGCGCGCAATTCATTTTGCAGCGGAACAATCTTTTCACTGTAACGGGTGCGAAGGTCATTGATTTTAGTGATTTGGTCGGCGCTCAGAGCATATTTGGCGGGAACATTATTATTCCACCAGCCCATACCGGCCCCTTGCTGCCAGTTGTCCCAATAACAATAGTTCTGCGCATAAGATGTGGCGGTAAAAGTGAGCACACCGAAGGTGACCACTGCAATCAATAAACGAATGGATTTGGATTTTGACATGATAATACCTCCTAAAGGTTTGTTGAAATATTTACTGTTTATTGTTTTGTAAGTTTGTTTCGCAATAGGGACAAATATCCCAGTCTGTTTTGACGATTTTGCCGCAATTCGGGCAATTTATTTTTAGCTTAAAATGACATTCCGGGCAGCGTATAAAAGTCTTTTCAATGGTTGCATTACAATTCGGGCAGCGTTCCAGGGAAATTCCGCTCGGATAATCAGGCCCGGAAATCGCGGGTGCGGATCGATGGCCGGTAATTAAGCGGAAAATCAGATAACCCAAGCCGATCAAGACTAAAATCCAAATGATCTGTCCGACAATCGGCCCACCGAACCAAAACCCGTAATCATACCAGGAACAATTCACTTTACAACCCCTTTACGGCAACATTTAATTTGGCGGTTTTGAAAAAGTTGAAATCGTCCTTATCTCCGGTACGGCGAATAATGGATTCGCGTCGCGCTGGTAAAAACAAGTCTCTTTGGCGTCTGCGGGTTCGGATAAAAGATTTCATGATATTCTCCTTTATTAAATTCATTTTACTTTATCTCTTCGTTTTCAATTATTAATAGGTCAACTATCATGCCAAGAAAAGAGAACGTTTTTTTAAGGTATGGTAAATAAAGGAGTTATGTTGTAAATAAAAAAGCCGCCGGTAAAATAGTAATTTCGGCGGCCAAATGTGGTGCGAAAGCGTTTCGCAGTTAAGAAGGTAAGTTTGCGGAGAGTGCGATATTTTTTCGCGCTATTTTAAACCAAGTTCTTTTAATTTATATTGTAGCCCGCGACGCGTTAAACCCAAAATTTCAGCGGCTCTTGTAATATTGTGACCGGTTTGTTCCAAAGTTTTGATAATCAATTCCTTTTCCACTTCTTTAATGGAACGCCCGACAAGTCCGTCTGCAAGCGATTGGTTATTTTGTGCATCAACCATACGAACATTCGCCGGCAGGGCTTCCGGCGTAATAAACTGTTCTCTCGAGAGAATTACAGCTCGTTCAATCACATTTTCCAACTCACGCACATTACCCGGCCAATCGTAACGCATGAGTAGATCCATAGCCTGCGGTGTGAATCCCCGTAACAAACGATTATTCTTTTCTGCGTATTTTTTCAAAAAATGTTCGGCTAAAACCGGAATGTCCTCTTTACGTTCACGCAAGGCCGGCAGATGAACCGGTACAACGCTCAGGCGAAAAAACAAATCTTTACGGAAGGTACCCTTCTCCACTTCTTCTTCGAGATTTTTGTTGGTTGCGGCGATGACACGTACATTAACTTTTAATGTTTTTTCACCTCCAAGACGTTCAAATTCGCCTTCCTGCAGAACACGTAAAATTTTAGCCTGCGTAGCCAAGCTCATGTCCCCGATCTCATCCAAAAAGAGCGTACCGCCGTCCGCTTGCTCGAAGCGCCCTAAACGCCGAGCCACCGCACCTGTAAAAGCCCCTTTTTCATGGCCGAACAATTCGCTTTCCAAAAGATTTTCGGCCAAAGCGGCGCAATTTACCTTTACGAAGGATTTTTCTTTGCGTAAACTGTTCTGGTG
>JALWEA010000674.1 GCA_027039465.1 Calditrichia bacterium
TCGGATATTTGGCAATGTATTGATTGTTAATGCGAATTGCGTTTTGCCAATCTTTACCTTTTTGATAATAAAGGCTGGCATCATATAATGCAGGTTCTGCATTTTCACTATTCGGATAATTGGTAGCGATTCTTTCATAAGTTTTGGCCGCATTTACATAGTCTTCCATTTCCACATAATTGCGCGCCATATTGTCTAAAGCCTGAACCGCGTATTTGGAATCCGGATATTCCGTAGCTAATATATTAAAAGCTTCGTTGGACCGAACCCAATCTTTGGCTTTTTGGAAATTCAAACCGCTGTTAAACAAAGCGGCAATGACCAAACGCTTATCACCAGGCGCTTCTTTATAAACGCGCATATATTCCATACCGGCATTGAAATAGTCGCCTTGCTGCTCATAGTATTCCGCATTTTTGAAAATAGCTTGGCCCAAACGTTTTAAAGCAAACTTTTTCTGATCTTCCGGAATGTTTTTTTCGGCTAGAATACGTTTAGCCACAATTTCGCTATCTTTAAATTTCCCCAAGGCAAAATACGAATCCATAATGGAACGCAGAGCTAAACTTTTTTCCGCTGCATTGGGAAAACGCTTGACCAATGTTTGAAAATAGACTTTGGCTTCTGCGAACATTTTGTGATTGTAAAATATACCACCGGCCGAGGCGAGAAAGTTAGGCGTATATTTGCCGTAAGGGAATAATCGGATATAATTATTGTATGCTTCGATTAACATGGTTTCTTCCGGCGACAATTCTTCCGGAACCAATTCTTCCGGATTAGCCAAATTAAAACGGGCCGTGTCCTGAACGCCGAACTTACGCTTAACCAAACTGTCCGCAACAACAACCGCATTCAATGCGGCATCGTGTTGATGCTTGGTTTCAAGATAATCGTTACTGACTTTAATATATTCTTCAAACGCTTCTTTGTACCGATGCAAGCGTGTATCCAGCATGTAGGCATACGACCAATTAACTTCATAAGCATTGGAATCGGCCGGAAAATATTTCAAATAAGTTTTGGAATGTTCGGCAAATTTTTCGTAGAGAGGCGTTGCATCTTTTTTCTTTGCCGCCGCCTCTTCCGCTTTCTGTAGATCGATCACCAAATTGGTACGAAGCGCTTCTTCGCTATATTTATATGCAGCATTTAAATATTTGACTTTATTCAGATTATTTGACTTTTCTAATTTTTGGTACCATTCGCTTTGAGGATTATATTTTTCGAACAATTCCATACGCGCCTGGTAAGCTTCGTCATCTTTACCCATCGTATAAAGAACTTCTACGATATGTTGTTGAACTTCCGGCGCTTCCAAATAATCGGGATACAACTTTAAAAGCGTTCTATAAGCATAAATTGCCTTCTGCGGCTCATCGATGCGTTCGTAAGTTTGCCCCATGGCTTTAAAAATATCCGGGCCATAAGGACGTCCGCCTATTTTCGTCAAAAATTCCTTGGCTTTGGCAACCCCGTCCTTAACATAATGTTCATCGGTAAAACTGATGCCTATGTACTCAATAGCCTCGTTATAAACATTGAAATCGGAGATACTAGCTTCGGGATCCAATTTCTTCGCTTTCTGAATATCATCGGCAACGGCTAAAAAATAAGTAATGGCATCATTATAATACTTAGGATCTCTGGCAGCTAATTTATAATAGCTCCAGCCCAATTTGTACAAAGCTTCATCATATCGTTTTGAATTCTTGTATCGTAAAACATTCTTGTACAACTGAATGGCCTTTTGCAACTCGAGTACAATCTGATCTTCGCTCTTTTTATCCTCGCGCGGTGCGAAATAATATTCCGCCAAACGCATGTAAGCTTCCGGAGCAAAAGGGCTTTCGGGATATTTTTCAATAATCTGTCGATACACATTGCGCGCTTCTTCACCTTTGCCCATTTTTTCCAGCAACCAACCTTTTGAATAAAGGGCATCATCCGCATATTTGCTAGTGGGAAATTCTTTCAATAAACGATCGTATAAGGCAATAGCCTTGGAGTAATCAACTTTGGGAAATTCGGGAGGCTTCGGTTCCTCTTTTATTTTCCCCTTATCAAACATGGCAAGCTTTTTTTCGTACTCGGTTAGTTCCTGGTCATATTTTTTAATTTCTTTCTCATGTTTTAATTCGGCATCATCAATGTAATATTCGGCAAGTCGAATATAAACCACGTCCCTGTTTTTTACTTTGCTGCCCTCTTCGTTCAGGAAATTTTCTCCCCATTCAATGCCCTCGGAAAGATAATTTTGCCCTTGCGATTGCAGTTTTTTGGCTTTAGCTTCGAAATACTTTTTAATCTTTAGCAAATCTTCGATTTTCATGCGATTAAAAAGTGTATCTACGGGAGAAAATTTCTCCTGCTGACCGAACAGCATGCTAAAGCTCAAAATAACCAAGAGTACGATATGATGTGCTTTCATTGTCTTATACATAAACCTGTGTTTGAACCAACTGTTTTCATTATTTTTGTTTTTGAGTTTGAGGGGTCTTTTCTTCTGTTTTCGGAGCCTGTTGAGGTTGCCCCTCCTCATAATTCAATTCCGTATCATGCGTATCGAAATAGGTTTGTTCGAACTGGCGATTCATTTCTTCCCGTTTCCGCAGACGTTCTTGCTGGCGAACCTTCCTAGTCATTACGATAATCTGTTCATTAATCTGTCGGATTTTATGCTCAATGTTCTGACGACGTAATTTCAAGAAATTATTAATATCCTGAATGCGTTTCTGCATCTCTTTAATTTCTTTGGTAGTCATTGTTTTTACATTGAATTTGACGCTCGTCAATCCAAAAACGCCATAGTCACTCCATTTATTCAAGTTGATATTCGATTTCAAGATGCCCATACCATAAGCCTGGGTTTGCAGGAAATCGAGCTTTTTCATTAAGTCTGAAAAGTGTTCTTTACTTAATTCCAGAGCAACTAATTTTTTATAATTTTTATCTTTACGTGCTTGATTAATCTGAATATCCAGTTCATTCAGTCGCTTTACAATGTCTTTCCTTTGATTTTCAATATCCTTGCGCATTTCAAGGATTTGCTTATTTCTGGTTTCCAATACGCTTTCTTTACGCGCCAACGGATGTGCATCAAAATAATTCCTACCTAATAATGGCGAAGGACGATCGACCGTAATGGAATTAATTGCTCCGTAAATCCGATATTCCATGCGTTCGATGCGCTTAACCAAATCTTTGCGTTGTTGAGCCTTTGCTTCCTGACGGAGACGTTCCAATTCGTGTAACTGTGCATTCAAACGATCGACTTCATGTTGAACGCTAAAACCGGCAGAGCTCAAATCCAAATAGGTCACTCTCAAATAAGGCTTGTACAATTTTTTATGTAATGCGAAAGCTTTGTGAAAAGCATTCGGGTTATCCTTGTCAAAAGCTTTTCTTTCCAAACTCTTTGTCTGATTAAGAATTTTACCTAAAACCTCGCTCTCTTCATTTAAAGCATCGGACAAACCTTTGGCATCTCTGGCACTATAAACATATTGATAATTTCGCAAAGCTTCATCCGTATCATTCTGCAATTGGTGGATATATCCCAAAAGCGTTTTGGCCTCTAGTAAATAATCCGAGCCATAAAAATTATCGATCAAAACATTGAGACTTTGTACGGCTCTAGAGAAATCTCGGTCGGCAACCGGTAAAGCCATCTGCTGTTTAAAATAGCTCCAGGCATAACCTAATAAAACACGATCGTATTGAGAAAAGCCCTGATCGATTAAATCGAACGTTTGAATTGCTTTGGTGTAATTGTGCTTTTCATAATAAAGCAGCCCGAGTTTCAATAATATTTTATTATGAAATTCGGGGTTTAATTGATCAATTAATGCCAGTTCCCGCAAAATACGCTCGGCTTCGCTGTAATTATTTACACCAATGAACGATTCCGCAAGTAAATATTGCGCCTGATAGTAAAAAGGCGATTTCTTTCCTAATCGTGAGAGGTATTGGATGGCTTTTTCAAACTTGTGCATTTTTAAAGCGGCAGCGGCAGCCATAAAAGTCGTTTCGTCATATAAATCACTCCCCTGCACGCCCGTTTTCTGGAAATCTTCATAATAGGTTAAAACTTTCGGATAATTGTCGAAATGCATCGAAATCTGCATTAAGTATCGGTATACTTTAGGCAAATACGGCGAGGTGGGGTAATCATGCACAAAACGTTCAAAATCGGATTGAGCCGCTAAATAACGATCTAACAGGAAATTGGATAATCCTTTATAAAACAAGCAATCATCAAGTTTCCCGATAAAAGAATAGCGATTTAAAATTTCCCCGAACGAACGTTCGGCCAAATCATAAAATCCATAATTAAACGCATCGGCAGCCTGACGTAACTCTCTTTTAAACATGCGCTCACGCTCGGCAGCGGTTCCGTCTCTCAGTAATTTTTTCTTAATAATTTCAACATCCGTCCAACGCAATTCATAGTTCACATGCTCGGCGCGTTTCCATTCCTGATACAAATCGTAGATGGTTACTTTTTCTTTGCCCGGTGTTTTATTTTTGTAATCTTCATAGCTCAAATCGGCCAAAGATTTTGAAATCAGTTTACGTTCGGTTTTCTTAAGATCATTTTTAAATTCGGTATCCTTATCGATTTTAGCATTCGGGTCCATTTTGATCATTTCTTCGGCAACATAAAGCAATTGCATGGCATCTTCAATGGCCCGCTGCTTTTGGAAATCCACTTTACCCGAACTTAAAGCGGCTTGAATAGTGTTTTCCACCTTATTCAAAAAGTCATTTAGCTGAGCCGAATGATACGGCGCTAATCGACGCTTTAACGCTTTGACTTCGGCAAGCCGCTGATTGAGAAGTTGAAAATAGTTTTCTTTTACTTTTTCAACCCCTTTAACACGCGCCAATATCTCATCATTTAACATGCGGATCTGCTGCACCAAGAAACGTTCTTGCCCGATAGAACTTTCGCTGAGATTGGTAATCAAATCATTAACGTAGTGCTTTAAAGCGGAAGTGTAAAGAAGATCTTGTTGTTGGGAAGATGTTTCGGCTTTATCTTGTTTTTGCTGTGCATGAAGCCCCAAGCTAAAAACGAAGATGAGCAGAGCGCTAAATACAAAGAAATGGTTCTTGTTTCTCATAAGAAAAAACCTAAATTTTTAATCCTGTTATACTCACACAGAATTAAATTTATAATTATTTACTGTGCAGTCAAAAAAATTATCACTCTAATTTTTTATTTCGCTCTGTGTATATTCGTTTAAAAAATAAATATCTTTAATGTAAACTTTGGGATAATTGTGCCACTTTAATTCGATTAAGCGCTCTAGCCAAAGCCATTTTTGCCCTTGTAATATCAATGTTTTTATCGTGGGATTTTAAACGTTCCTGCGCTCGTTTTAACGCGGCCTGAGCACGTTTTAAATCAATTTTTTCAGCAAACTCAGCACTCTCAACAATAACTTTCAATTGATTATCTTTGACTTCACAATATCCGCCGCTTGAGGCAAGCCATTTTTCGGAATTGTCTTTTAATTGCAGTTTAATGGGGCCTATTTCTAATAATGAGACAAGATCTGCATGGAAGGGTAAAACCTGGAAGTGTCCTTCAACACCTGGAAGCGAACAACTAGCCACTTCCCCGGTAAAAATTTGACCAAAAGGAGTAACAATTTGAATCGTAAGTTCCGTCGCCATGGATTGCATCCTTATAATATAATATCAGGATTTTCTAATTTTTTCCCATTAATTGATAATTAACTTAAGATAATATTTATCAATTTTCAAATGGAATAAAAAAGGGGCTTCAATCACAAAAAATTTCCGATTGAAGCCTACATATTTATTTTTCTAATTTTTTGTATTTGGCAAGCACTTCGTCAATATTGCCTACCATGTAAAAGGCCTGTTCCGGAATATGATCATATTCCCCTTCGATAATGCCTTTAAAACCGCGAATCGTTTCTTCCAGCGGAACATATTTACCTTGAATACCTGTAAATTGCTCGGCCACAAAGAAAGGTTGTGACAGAAAACGCTGGATTTTACGCGCACGGGCCACGGTCAGTTTATCTTCTTCGCTCAATTCATCCATACCCAAAATAGCAATAATGTCTTGCAAATCTTTGTATTTCTGCAAAACTTCCTGCACGGTTTTGGCAACATAATAATGCTCGTCACCAACAACGCGGGGATCCAGAATACGCGAAGTTGAATCCAACGGATCCACAGCCGGATAGATACCTAATTCCGCAATATGACGCGAAAGTACCGTCGTGGCGTCAAGGTGAGCAAATGCCGTCGCCGGAGCAGGGTCTGTCAAGTCGTCGGCCGGAACGTAGATGGCCTGTACGGAAGTAATGGAGCCTTTCTTGGTCGAAGTGATACGCTCCTGCAATTCACCCATTTCCGTGGCCAAAGTGGGCTGATAACCCACGGCCGAAGGCATACGTCCTAACAAAGCCGATACTTCGGAACCGGCTTGTGTAAAACGGAAAATATTATCAATGAACAACAATACATCTTTGCCCTCGTCATCACGAAAATATTCGGCAATGGTTAATCCGCTCAAGCCCACACGTTGACGGGCGCCGGGAGGTTCGTTCATCTGACCGAACACCAAAGCCGTTTTGGAAATAACGCCGGACTCTTTCATTTCCAGCCACAGGTCGTTTCCTTCACGCGTACGTTCACCCACACCGGCAAATACGGAATAGCCGCCATGCTCGGTGGCGATATTGTGGATCAATTCCATAATCAACACCGTTTTGCCCACACCGGCTCCACCGAACAAACCTGTTTTACCGCCCTTGGAGTAAGGTTCAAGCAAGTCGATAACCTTAATGCCGGTTTCCAGAATTTCCTCGGAAGTACTCAATTCTTCCAAGGAAGGCGCCGGACGATGAATCGGGTAACGTTTTTTGGCTTTAATTTCTCCCTGCTCGTCGATCGGTTCGCCGATAACATTAATCAAGCGTCCTAGAGTTTCGGGGCCGACGGGCACACTGATGGAATCGCCCGTATCGACGGCTTCCATGTCACGCTTTAAACCTTCCGTAGAATCCATGGCAACCGAGCGCACCAAATTTTCGCCCAAATGCTGATGCACTTCGGTAATCAAAACGCTGCCGTCTTCTCGGGTAATCTTTAAAGCGTTGTAAATATTCGGAAGCTTACCTTCTGCAAATTCAACGTCGATAACAGGACCAATGATTTGACGAATTTTTCCTTTATTCATAATTCAATCCTAATTTTGAATTTCTCAATTCGTTAACTTTCTTTTAATGCTTCGGCTCCACTGACAATTTCGGAAATCTCAGTGGTAATGGAGGCCTGACGGGTACGGTTGTAATAAATGGTCAAATCGTGAATCATCTCTTCGGCATTGTCCGTAGCATTTTCCATAGCCGTCATTCTGGCTCCCTGCTCCGCCGCATTGCTTTCCAATAAAATTCGCCAGACCTGCACGTGTAAATGTTTGGGAATGACTGCATTTAAAATGGATATTTTATCCGGCTCGTAAATAAAATCAACCTGCTCTTTACTTTTCTCCGCTTCTTCATCGGGAACAAAAGGTAGAAACTGTTCAACAATAACATTTTGTTGAATAGCGGATTTGAATTCGTTGTAAATGAATTCCACCCGATCAAAATTTTGTTCCTGATAAATCCTGAGAATCGTCTCCGACAGATCTAACGCATCGCCAAAAGCCAGATCATTGAAAAAATTGATCTTCTGCCCGTTAATGGTAACATGACGATGCTGAAAAAATTCCAATCCTTTTCTGCCGACCATGAACAGCTCAACTTCGGCTTCGGGATAATCGTTAATTCTCTCAGCCGCGTGACGGACAATATTACTGTTAAAAGCGCCGCACAATCCGCGATCGGCCGTAACAACAACCAAAAGCACCTTCTTAACCGGTCTTCTGGTCATCAACGGAACTTGTGTTTGATCTTCCACCTTGGCCGAAAGATCGGCAATCAAGCTGCGCAATTCATAAGCGTAAGGGCGGAAAGCAAGAATATTTTCCTGCGCCCGACGCAATTTGGCTGCCGCGACCATCTTCATGGCTTTGGTGATTTGTTGCGTGCTCTTAACGCTGGATATCCGCTTGCGAATTTCCCGCAGGTTGGCCATAACTATTCCTCAACCTTGAAATGTTTGACGAAGTTCTCCAGAACCTTGTTCATCTTTTCTTTCCACTCGTCGGACAGGACTTTCTTTTCCGTAATTTCCTGCAACAACTCGGGATGTTTCATTTCCAGATGTTCGATGAATTCGGTTTCGAAACGCTTTAAAACGCCGACCGGCAGCGAATCCAAAAATCCGTTGGTTCCGGCATAAATAATGGCGATTTGCTTTTCGAACGGTACCGGTTTGTATTGATCCTGCTTCAGGATTTCAACCAGACGCTCGCCACGACGCAACTGCTGCTGCGTGGCTTCATCCAAATCGGAACCGAATTTGGCAAATGCTTCCATTTCGCGGTATTGCGCCAAATCCAGACGCAAACGACCGGCGACTTGTTTCATGGCCTTAATCTGCGCATTACCACCTACACGAGATACGGAAATACCCACGTTAATGGCCGGGCGCACGCCGGAATAGAAAAGACCTGATTCCAGGAAAATCTGTCCGTCGGTAATGGAGATGACGTTGGTCGGAATATATGCGGAAATATCACCGGCTTGCGTTTCAATGATCGGCAAAGCCGTCAACGAACCGCCGCCTTCTTCATCACTTAGTTTGGCCGCCCGTTCCAGCAAACGCGAATGCAAATAAAAGACATCACCGGGATATGCTTCACGGCCGGGAGGACGACGCAACAACAAGGAAACCTGACGATATGCCCAGGCATGCTTGGTTAAATCGTCGTAAACAACCAAAGCATGGCGACCGCTATCGCGGAAAAATTCACCGATGGCCGCACCGGCATACGGAGCAATGTACTGCAATGGCGCCGGTTCACTGGCCGTTGCCGAAACCACAATGGTGTAATCCATTGCGCCGTGTTCTTCAAAGGTCTTAATAACCTTGGCAACCGTAGATGCCTTTTGACCGATCGCCACATAAATACAAACAACGTCTTTACCTTTTTGATTAATGATGGTATCCAAAACAACGGCGGTTTTACCGGTTTGGCGGTCACCGATAATCAATTCGCGCTGTCCGCGGCCGATCGGAATCATGGCATCGATGGCCTTAATACCGGTGGCAAGCGGTTCTTTTACCGGTTGACGGTAAATAACACCTGGCGCCTTACGCTCCAACACCATGGTCGTTGTGGTTTCAATTTTACCTTTGCCATCTAGCGGATTGCCCAACGGATCGACCACACGACCAATCATGGCATCGCCCATCGGAATTTCCATTACGCGGCCGGTACGCTTTACCTGATCACCTTCTTTAATCAGCGTATCTTCACCGAACAAAATGGCGCCCACATTATCCTCTTCCAAATTGAGCACCAATCCCATGACATCATGGGGAAATTCGATTAGCTCGCCAGCCATTACATTTTTTAGCCCATAAATACGTGCAATACCGTCACCAACCTGAAGAACCGTACCAACTTCATAAACATCCGTTTCTTTTTGGAATTCTTTAAGTTGTTTTTTCAGAATGGCCGATACTTCATCGGGTCTTACTGCATCACCCATTGAATTTTCCTCACCATGTTTAACGTTACCGAGCGCTTAGTTTTTCACGCAGTTTGTTTAATTGCAAACGAATACTGTTATCGATCACCAAATCCTGAATGCGCACCACAAACCCGCCGATAATTTCCGGCTGAATTTTGGTTTGCAGCATTACCGTTTGCCCAAGCATTTCTTCCAAATGCTTTTTAATCGATTCGAATTGCTTCTTTTCCAAAGGCACCGCGCTAATCAATTCACCTTCCAAGATACGCTGATATTCCAGCAGCATTTCCCGAAATTGTTGAACAACCGCAGGCAAAATGGCAATACGCCTTTTTTCCGCTAACAATTCCAGAAATTGGAAGGTTACCTTTTGAATTCGATTCGCTAAAAGCTCGCGAAGAATTTCCTGCTTGGAAGTTTCGGTAATCAAAGGGTTGGACAGAAAATCACGGAAGTCCTGACTTTCATCAATGAGCTTTCCGATCAGCTCCATGTCCTTTTCCACTTTGTCAAGAATTTTATATTCCTGCGCGAGTTCAAACAAAGCTTTGGTGTATCTTTTGGCTACTCGGTTCAATGCACACGTTCCTTAATTAATTATTCATATTTTTAGGAAGCGATTTAATATATTCGTCTACGATCGCTTTTTGCTTCTTTTCATCCAGATTATGCAAAATAATCTTTTCGGCAGCACCGATTGCCAAATCCGCAACTTCTGCTTTTAATGAAGCCAGCGCACTTTCCTTTTCATGCTGGATTTCCGCTTTGGCTTGCTCAATTAATTTTTGCGATTCCAGGCGTGCCTGCTCCAAAAGCTCCTGCCTTTTTTTATCAGCCAGTTCACGAGCTTCTTTCAGCAACTTTTGAGCCTCGCTTTCCGCAGCAGCCATCATTTCTTTGTGCTTCTCCAGCAAATGCTGCGCCTCTTCGCGTTGCGCCTCCGCCTGCTCCAAATCATTGCGAATGGTTTTTTCGCGATTTTCAATGGTGGCAAGAATCGGCTTAAGCGCTACCTTGCTCAGGACTACCAAAACCGTTAAAAAGGTAATCCATGTCCAAATGATCATTCCGGGGTCTAAATTTAACATTTGTAAATCCCCAAATTTCTACTTATTTAACTGCCAATAAGAAACATACGACCACGCCGAAAAGCGCAATACCTTCGATCATAGCCGCGGCAATAATCATAGTTGTACGAATGGCGTTACCTGCTTCGGGTTGACGAGCCGTTCCTTCCGATGCCGAAGCGGCAATTTTACCGATTCCGTAACCTGCACCGATAGAAACCAGACCAGCACCCAAACCTGCTGCCAGATACGCTAAAGCTGATGCCCAATTAGCCATTGTTAAACCTCCTTAAATTTAGTTTTAAATATTTTAATGCTCAGGATTAATACTCATCCCGATAAATAAAGCCGATAATATTGTAAAAATGTACGCCTGAATAATGGCGACTAACAATTCCAAAAAATAATCAAAAACGCCAAAACCCACCGAAAGCGGTGAGACGAGATAACTCTTAAACATAATAATGAGGCCCAAGAATGCAAAAAGCACAATGTGACCGGCAATCATATTGGCAAAAAGACGAATGGTCAATGCAAAGTGCTTGGCAATTAATCCCATAATTTCCACCACAAACATTAACGGCGAAAGCAGAGTCGGAACCCCATGAGGTACCAAAGATTTGTAATAGCCTAAAAATCCGTGTTCCTTAATGCCAAAATACTGTGTAGAGAAAAAAGTGATCAAAGCCAAACCGGCCGTCACGTTCACATTGCCCGTAGGAGTGGAAAACATCGGGATAAGCCCCAGCATATTGCTAATCCAAATAAAAAAGAAAAAAGTGATCAAAAGAGGGGTAAACTTTTTACCGTGTTCTTCGCCCATATTGGCAATGGCTATTTCATCCCGGACGAATAACACGAAAATTTCCAAAATTGCGGCAAACCCTTTTGGAACCAGTTTGTATTTTTCATAGGATTTACGCGCGGCATAAAACATAAAAAAAAGAGTAATGCCCACAACCCACAACATGACTAAATGGTTGGTAATGGACAAATCAATATTCATGCCTAAAAAGTGGAACGGATGTATGTGAGGCAATTCAATTTCCACACCCGGAAAAACATGCCATGCATGGCTATTTTGAACATGGTGTTGAATCCAGGCGCCAACATTTTCATTTGCAGCATGCGATAGGGTATCCGCTGAACTCATCGTTGCCATTATGTGCTATTCCTTCCTCAGGTAGCTATTTATTAACCATATTTCCCAAATTTGGTACAAGACATATAATATAAGTAAAGATATAATAAAAGTAAATTGATCAATGTCAAGAAATTTAACAATTGAAACGATAACCGCAATCAGAATCAAAACCCGAATTCCCATTCCGCCGAAGAATGCTTTCATAAATGTTTTTTCTTCTTTATTGATCGTTAATTTAATCGTAAAAAAAGCTGCAACTATATTTAGGGTACCAATTATTCCCGAATACCATAATCCTTTGATTTTTTCTCCGTCAAAATTCAACGCATGGGCTAATTGCCAACCGCCAAGCGAATAAATTCCCAAAATAATCAACACCCCGATAAAAAAGGTCTTTGATTTCATGCCTACTTTCGTTCGTTTTCCTTAATAACTTTAATCAAATTATAGATCGATAATCCAAAGCCCAAAAAGACTCCGACCAACAAAAGAAAGGGGCTGGTTTGTAATTTCTTGTCCAAATAGTATCCCAAATATCCTAAAATTAAAATACTCCCTATCATGACATAAGCCATGTTTAAATAGGGAGCCGCAGCCTGAAAAGCTTTGTGAATATCAAGCGATTGCCGATTTTTCGACTTTTGGTTATTTTGTTTCATTCTTCTTTTCGGGTTGTTGATTCACGGAAGACGGTTGGGCACTAACGCCCATATCCGAAGTCCCCTGAAAAACAGCGCCCTCGTCTATAATCAACTTACTCGCCCGGAGTTCACCGATTAAACTGGATTTGGACTCTAAAACCAATTTTTGTTTAATGTATAATTTACCGTTGACCTTCCCGCCGACATTGGCGTTGGTTGCCTGGATTTCACCCTCAACTTCGCCGGTTTCGCCAATGGTCAGTTTATTCTTGCAAATAATTTTGCCTTTTACCTTACCGTCAATGCGCAAACTGCTTTCGGTTAAGATCTCACCGTTAATAACCGTTCCTCTACCGATGAAATTCAGTTCGGTGGAACCGCTCTCCGTACTTGGTGCTTTAAAAGCCATAATGTCCTCACTTATTTCGTTGGATTTTCGTTTAAATAGTAAATGGGATTCACGGGTTTTCCGTTGTGCCAAATTTCATAGTGCAAATGGGGCCCGGATGTTATCTTTCCCGTATTTCCCAACAGAGCAATAACCTGCCCTTTTTTGACATGTTCCAATTCACTAACCAAATTCACCTGATTGTGTTTATAAATGGTAATGTAATTAAACGCATGCTCAATAACGAGCACATTTCCGCCATCATCCGTCCAGCTTTCCATGACTACCACTCCATCCGCAGGCGCCCGCACGGGCGTGTTCGTTTGGGCGGCGATGTCAATCCCCAAATGGGCATCACTAAATAATGAACTGGTTTCAAAACCGCGGGCAATAAAACCTTCCACCGGGATCAAAGAAGGAATACTGTTAAACAAACTGCCCGTTTTTTCCCGATTCATGCTTTCAAAATTGATTTCGTTTAAAGGAATGGTATCCTTGGGCGCTGTCTCTTGTACTTTAACATAGCCCTGAATGGAAGATCGAATTTTCTTTTCATAGCCTTGCAGGGCCGTTAATTCTTCTTTTATTTTATCCAACTGTTTTAAACTTTTGACTAATTTGAAATTTTCTTCTTTCAGATGATTGTTTTGAATCAGCAATGATCCCAGTTTCCAATAGGCAACAAAACCACCGGTTACCAATATTAAAAAGACAACTAATAAAATAAGAATAAATCGAAATGTCCCGACACGCATTCTAAGCGAATGGGGTTCTTCTTTACCGTCGGGAATGATTAAAAAATTAATATATTTTTTTTCAGGCCTGCGATGAGCCATGGATGCACCAACCTTAATCTTTCAGTCGTTCAAAAATTTCATATAAGCGATTTAAATCTTCGGGCGAATAAAATTCCACTTCAATACTGCCGCCTTCCTTGCGCGACCGAATGGTTACCTTGGTTCCGAAGATATCGCGCAATTCCGCTTCCATTTTTTGGATGAAAATGGAACGCTTGGGCTTTACCGGCTTTTCTTCTTCTTTTTCTTCGCTCATTTCCCGTGCAATTTGCTCAACTTTACGCACCGATAATTTGTTCCGCACGACCTTTTGCCAAACTTTTTCCTGTAACTGAGGATCCTCAATAGATAGCAAAGCTCGAGCATGCCCCATGGAAATTTCTTCATCTTTGACGCTTTTCTGAATTTTTTCGGGCAGTTTTAATAAACGTAAGAAATTAGTAATGGTGGTTCGATCTTTTCCGATTTTTTTGGCCACTTCTTCCTGCGTCAAATTACACTCGTCAATCAAACGCTGAAAAGCCTGTGCCTGTTCGATGGCATTCAGATGATCTCGCTGAACATTCTCAATTAAAGCCAGTTCCAGCATCTCTTCTTTGCCATCCACTTTAATAATGTAAGCGGGGATGGTTTCATAGCCCAAATCCGTAACGGCGCGCAAACGACGTTCACCTGCAATCAATTCGTAGTAATTATCCACTTGCCGAACGGTAATCGGTTGAATAATACCGTTTTCCCGAATGGATTTTTTTAGTTCTTCCAGCTTAACGGGATCAAAATCCTGCCTGGGTTGATACGGATTAGGACGGATTTTAGCCACTTCGATGTCGGTCAACGCCCCGTGTTTGGAAGCGGAGACCGGAGTATCATCTTTTTCGGGAATAAGGGCGCTTAACCCCCGGCCTAGCCTATTTGTTTTCTTCACCGATAACTTCCTCTGCAAGACTAATGTAATCTTGGCTCCCCACGCAAACCGCATCGTACATGATAATGGGTTTACCGAAACTGGGAGCTTCTCCCAAGCGCACATTACGATGGATTACCGTGTTGTACACTTTTTCTTTGAAATAGTCTCTAACCTCTTGTGCAACCTGATTGCATAAATTCAGACGGTTGTCAAACATGGTTAATAACACACCTTCAATCGTCAGATCCGGGTTTAAGCTTTTCTGAACCAGGTGCACCGTGTTCAAAAGTTGCGATAACCCTTCAAGAGCATAGTATTCGCATTGGATTGGGATCAACACGGAATCGGCAGCCGTTAATGCATTTAATGTTAATAATCCCAGTGACGGAGGGCAATCCACAAAGATATAATCATATTTATCTTTGACGGCATCTAACTTTTCTTTTAAACGCTGTTCCCGTTTGGGTAAATCCACCATCTCAATTTCCGCTCCCACGAGCCGGATATGGGACGGTACCAGCTCCAAATACGGAACAGTGGTCTTGGTAATCACTTCTTCAATCGGAACTTCATCCATTAAAAGTTCATACGTAGAATAATTCTGCTCATCCGGGATAATGCCCAATCCGCTGGTTGCGTTTGCCTGCGGATCGATGTCAACCAATAACACACTCTTCTCGGCAATGGCAATGCAACTGGCAAGATTTATGGCTGTCGTCGTTTTGCCGACCCCGCCTTTTTGATTCGTAATCGTGATAATTTTACCCATAACCCTTGGATCTGTCTCCTGAATATTAAAATTAAATCATTTAAGCAATTTAATTCTCAGCACAAATCAAATCAAGCCGATTTTGAGTTTAAAAATATTTAAGTGACTTTATTAATCCATTTTTACTTTATTTGCATTAATCGTCTTTTTCATACTTTTATTCATTCCCGCTTAAAAGCGAATATCTTTTCCCATAAATCATCGATTTGTCGTGCACTAAATGATAGCATTATAATGTGCAGCAAATCATCCAAATAATACTTGTTGCTGATATTTTTGGCGCTTTTCTTTGGCAGCGAAACATTTTCCTCTCATTGCAAGTTGAATTTATCGTTTTGAACAATTATATTTCCATGCTTATTTACAAATAAAACAAGGTTAGGAGATTTCGGCCTTATGATGACCAAATTTCGTGAGTTCAGTAAAGCTTTTATTATTTTTGTCGGCTTGGCCTTTATCGCTTTAATGATTTTTCAATGGGGTGCCGACTACAACAGCCGTTCCAAAAGAAAAGACGTTGTTGGCGAAGTAAACGGACAAAAGTTGCGTTATTCCCAATTTGATAAAATGTTTCAACAGGTTTACAAAGAAGAAAGCGCCCGCACCGGTAAAACCAATTTTACCGATGACGATTTACACAAAATGCGCGATCAGGTTTGGGAACGTTTTATTCAGCGCGTCTTGTTCAATGAAGAAATGAAACGTTTGGGCATTACGGTTAGCGATTCTGAAATCGTTTACCAGATTTACAATTATCCTTTGCAGGATTTTCGCCAGCATCCCGCTTTTCAAACAAACGGTGTTTTTGATATGAAAAAATACCGTGCCGCATTAGGCAATCCAAACATCCCCTGGATGCAAGTGGAAGAAATTTACCGGGAGCAAATTCCCTATATTAAGCTGCAGAATATTATTACCAATACCGTTCGGGTATCGGACGAAGAAGTAAAAGATGCTTTTATGAAGGCCAACATCAAGGCCAAGGTTGAGTATCTCGGCGCTTCCATTTTTGAATTCATCTCGGATTCACTAAAAGTGAGCGATGAAGAAATTCAAAAATACTACGATACCCACAAGGATGAATTCGTACAGGAAGAACGCCGGGCATTGTCTTATGTTAAATTTCCGGTAAAAACGACCAAACAGGACACTTTGGAAGTTTTGAAAGAATTTGAAAACATTAAAAAGCGCCTGGCCAATGGTGAAAAATTCAGCGATTTGGCCCTTGAATATTCGGAAGATCCGTCGGTTAAAAAGAACAAGGGCGAATTGGGTTACTTTTCCAAAGGCGACATGGTTAAACCTTTTGAAGAAGCTGCCTTTAAGGCTAAAGTCGGCGAGGTGGTCGGGCCGATTAAAACCCGTTACGGATTTCATTTGATTAAAGTGGAAGATAAAAAACGGGAAAACGGCAAACTTAAAGTTAAAGTTAGCCATATTTTAATGAAAGTGCATCCTGCGCCATCGCATGTGGAAGCTCAGGAGACCAAAGCGCGTTTATTCTCCGAAGATGCCAAAAGCCACGGTTTTACGGAGCAGGCCAAAACCAACGGTTACCAGGTTAAAACCACGCCTTTATTCACCAAAGAAGGCGATTTTATTCCTGGCATCGGTAACCATGCCGCTATTAAAGCGTTTGCCTTTGCTTCGAATTTAAACGATGTTTCCAAAGTCTATCATGTTGATGACGGTTATATTGTGGTGACGGTCAGCAAGATTGAGCCCAAAGGCTACCGGCCGTTGAAATCCGTAAAGCAGGTAATTATTAACCGGATTCGTCTCGAAAAGGCCAAAGAATTGGATAAAGCATTTATGGAAAAATTTTCGGATCAGGTTAAATCCGGTGTTCCTTTCAAAAAGATCGCCGAGAGTGATCCGACTAAAAAACTGCATTATAACAAAACCGGCTTTTTTACCATCAACGGCAATGTTCCTGGCATCGGCTATTCGGTTGAATTCAATGCTGCGGCCTTTGCTTTGCAACCCGGTCAGGTTTCCGACTTGGTTGGAACGGATCGCGGTTATTATTACATCAAACTATTGGAAAAAACCAAATTCGATTCCGCCGCTTTTAACGCGCAAAAAGACCGGATTCGCGCACAACTTTTAAATGAAAAACGAAATCAGGTGTTTACCAGCTGGTACGAATCGCTTAAGAAAAAAGCGGATATTGTGGATAATCGCAAAATGTTCAATTTGTAATCTCATTTTTCCTCCCTTCATTCACACTGAGGCTCCCATTAGGGAGCCTTTTTTATTGTTTCGCATTTTGTTAATCAGATTTTGTAATTCTCCTTGCCCTCTTCCGACAATGCCCAAAAACTATCATTTTTCCATTTTTATTTGACTTCTCATGGTAAGGCAATTATATTTAAGGTGTACGTTCGTACTATTTAGAACTTATTGTTAACAGAAGGATGTTTTGATATGGACAAATTTAAACGAAAAACAGCTATGCTTACTTATTTGGGCCGTTCGACATTTTATTCCGAATTGGAATTTGAAATGTTCGAGGAAAGGGCTGCCATTTTTGAGTATGAAGCGGGACTTAGCAGAGCTTCGGCCGAGCAAAAAGCATGGCAGATGATTTTGCAAATGCGTCGTGGAGCCGAATTGCGCAAGGTGGGATAGTGTTTGATTTATTAATATTATTTAAGATTTGAATCGGTAAGAGCGTATTTATTCCATTTAAATTTTGCATAAGGTAGAGCATTGGGAATTGGGAACTGGGAACTTGTACCGCAACCGTGTCTCGATACGATCCCGCTGTCGCGGTCTCTACTCGACAACCGGTTGCCTTTGTCCGCGTTCGGTTCCCGAGTGATTCTGCCGACACTGGTAGGGGCGAAGCATTTCCCTAACAAATAAAGAAACAATCGGTGTTTTTGGTTGCACAACGTTAAATTTTTTAAGTTTGCAGCGTCTTGGCAGAAATGCTTTACCCTTACTTCGGACATCACAAGATAACGGCAGAATCGTATCGAGGTACGAGCAAAGCAATCCTTCCCATCATTACCGGCCTGTGCTGCTTTGGAAGAGATTGCTTCTGTCGCTTCGCTCCCTTCCAATGACAAGTTGGGCCTGTCGGGAGAAGCAATCCCTAACATTATTCAATCATAAACACATCGTACCAAATAAACTCGTTTTTCAATTGTCCCTGCGGGACAACATTTTTGTGTTGTGGAATTCCATTTTCCCATATTTGAAAATATGGGCTATTGGCATCCCATCGCTCCGCGATGGGTTTTGAAACGACCGGTATTTGAATTCGTCCCGTTAGGGACGAGATGCGATTAGCCCACAAATTCATTTGTGGGAAACAAATTCCCGCACCAAAATATGCCCGTCCCGAACGGGACGGTTTGAATTTTGAATAATGAATCGCCGTGTCGTTCGCTACTATTGACATGTTAGGCTTGCATGTTCATTATTTTAACCCATTCCCTCCCTTCCCTTTTATCAAAGGGAAGAGGTGCCCAATTAGCCGCGGGTATTTGTTAAATTGGTGAATTGCAGTAAATTTGTGACCGGTGATGTGCAAGGCTGTTGCCGATTGACGAGCAGTTACGACAGAACGAAGAATTTCTTACATGCGTTGCTAATTTGGAAAGAATTGCTTCACTCTCCTGCTCGCGGGATCGTTCGCAATGATAGCTCTTTTCGAATAATAATTTTACCTATTCAACAATTAAATTAATCAACCATTTAGCCCCTTCCACGATTAACGAATATACGAATAACGGTTAACGTTTCCCCTTAACCCTTTCACCACCGGGTAGAGCGGTTTGTTACCGCCCCGCTCCCCCACAGACCCGGACGAGCGGATTTCCCGCATCCGGTTCCTGCTAATTCGGATTCGCTGAAAGATAACTATGGTATATCTTCGGTCTTTTTA
>JALWEA010000675.1 GCA_027039465.1 Calditrichia bacterium
ATGGATACCTGCATCGCCATTCGTTCCATGCTATCCAAAGACGGCGTTTTATACTGGCAGGCCGGTGCAGGGATTGTGGCGGACAGCATTCCCGAAAAGGAATATCAGGAAACCATTAACAAAGGGAAAGCCTTGCTCAAGGCCATTCAAAAAGCTTCGCGAGGAAAATCATGATTCTTCTTATCGATAATTACGATTCGTTCACTTACAACTTAGTGGATTATTTCGGACAACTGACCGATGATGTGCGCGTTTTTCGCAATGACGCCATTTCTGTTGCACAAATCGAAGCGCTTCATCCTACCGGGATTGTTATCTCGCCAGGCCCAGGTACACCGAATGATTCCGGAATTAGTATCGAAGTGGTTCGTCAATTGGGGGAGCACATTCCCATTTTAGGCATCTGTTTGGGGCATCAATGCATCGGGCAGGTGTATGGCGGCGAAATTGTCGCAGGAGATCAACCGGTACACGGCAAAGTATCACCCATCAAACACAATGGCGACATTCTGTTTAACGGACTTCCCGATCCTTTTCCGGCCACGCGTTACCACTCATTGATCGTAAAACGGGAAACCTTACCGGATGAGTTGCAGATCATTGCCGAAACGGAAGACGGAACCATTATGGCCCTTAAACACAAAACAAAGCCGGTTATCGGGCTTCAATTCCACCCCGAGTCCGTTTTAACAACCCACGGAATTCAAATCTTAAAAAATTGGCTTGACACCATAAAAAACAGGAGTTGACAAATGAAAGAAATTCTGGAACAGATCGCCAATGGACAAAATCTTAGCCGTGAACAAGCACACCAAACCTTACAACGGATTATTAACAATGAACTGAATGCCACACAGGCCGGAGCGATATTAATGGGCTTGCGGCAAAAAGGAGAAACCGCGGAAGAGATCAACGGTTTTTTAGACGTTCTAAACGAACATAAGATAAAGGTAAAATTAAAAGATGAAAAGGCCGTTGATGTTTGCGGGACAGGCGGTGACGGCAAAGGAACCTTTAATGTTTCCACAGCGGTGTCTTTTGTGCTTGCGGCAGGTGGCGTAACGGTAGCCAAACACGGCAACCGTTCCATTTCCAGCAAAGCGGGTTCCGCCGATGTATTGGAAGCGCTCGGAGCAAACATACAAATGATGCCTGAACAAGCCAAACAATGTGCGGATGAAATCGGTCTCACCTTTTTTTACGCACCGTCGTATCATCCGGCTATGAAAGCAATAGCTCCCCATCGCAAAAGTTTGAGTATTCGTACGGTTTTCAATATGTTAGGGCCTCTGCTGAATCCGGCCGGAGTAAAACGGCAGTTAATCGGCACCTTCAATTTTTCATCTGCCGAAATGATAGCCAAAGTGTTGCAAGAACGCCAATATGAGCATGCATTTGTGATACACGCTTACGACGGATTGGATGAGATTTCTCCTTTCAGCGAAACGGCTGTCTTCGAAGTTTCAGCCAAAAGGCAAAAGATAAGGGCATTCTCTTTTAATAAATTCACATCTCAAGGCCTGCACAATGACCTTTTGGGAGAAAATGCCAGGTACAATGCGCAAAAAATTCGAGCAATTTTCAGCGGAAAAAGAGGCGCGGATCGTGACATTGTGGTTTTCAATGCGGCGTTCGGATTTTTAATTGCCGACAAGGTGACGGATTTAAACCAAGGCCGTCGATTAGCTGAGGAAATGATCGATTCCGGCCTGGCGCTAAAAAAGCTGAATCAGTTTGTGCGCTTTACCAATTCATTTAATTAAATCGGACACAATTCCATGCACATTTTAGAACGTATTGTCGCTCAAAAACGAATCGAAGTGGATCGACAGAAACAGACGGTTCCCTTGGATTCCATCAAACTTTTAATGGAAATAAAACCGAGGGCAAAGTTTTCACTTTTGCAAAAAATGCAGCAAGGCAATGATTTCCTTTTCATTTGTGAAATCAAAAAGGCCT
>JALWEA010000676.1 GCA_027039465.1 Calditrichia bacterium
GTGATTCCGGGTTCGCCTCTGGATAATAAAGTTTTAAATAAAGCCTCGCTCGAACATGCCTCAACCGCTATTATTCTGGCCGACCCAAGAGAAAAAGACTTAGCCGATGCCAAATCCATCGTCGTAGCTCTCGCTATTGAAGCCATTAACCGGGAGATTCACACGGTGGTGGAAATTCTGAAAACGGAAAATAAGCGGCACTTCGAACATACCCACGTGGACGAACTTATTTGTGTGGAAGAGTTAACAGAGAAAATAACCGCGCAAGCTGCTTTAACTCATGGTATTTCCGATTTATACCTTCATTTGTTAACACAGTCCTCAGACACGAACGAGGTATATAATATCCCGGTTCCCGCTAATTACATCGGGAGGACCTATGCCGAACTACGTCAAGCAATTCTTGCTTATATGGAAGAAGATGTAATTTTGGTGGGATTTATCACCAGGGAAGTAAAGAAGAATATCGATGGAAGCATTAGAAAAAATGGCTGGGGGAATGATATATATATCAATAAAATGTATGTCAATCCGCGAAAAGACCCATTGGAAGGACAAAGAGGAATTAAACATGTTTTTAAGGAAAGTGATTCTATAATTGTAATTGCTTATGTTAAACCAACTTTAGCGGCTTTGAAATAACCCATGTCAAAACTACAGGATGAAATATTAAAACACAGTTATCCATTGCTTATTGCGAGGCGGATTGTCTTTTTTTTAACAATCGGAATTTATATTGTTTTTAACATTTTGTTATCAGGTGTTCTGGTTAGCATGGCGCTATCGATTATTTTCCCACAATCTTTTGTACAAGGTCCAAAGCTGTTATGGACGCTAATCGGCGGATTAGGCGTCATCGTGCTTACTTCGGTTTTTGATTTGCTATTCCAGGCTAAAAATATGGATAATTATTTTGCGATTTACAGGAATGATCCGGGTGATCCAGAGACAACAGAAACACTTTCCCATTTACAAAAACTAATTAACGCTTGGAAAGTGGAGGGTATGATTCGCTACGGCGCACGAATTTATGCCTCACAGCATCCGGAAATGTATATGAACGCCCTTACGTATACCAGTATTGACTATCCGCGCATCGTCCTCTCCCGTGATTTGATGAAAAATCTTAGCGTGGAAGAAATTGCTGCCGTTGTTGGACACGAATTGGGTCACATTAATTATCGCGACACTTATTTTAAGACCATCCTCTATCATCTCACAAAAGCGATTGAAAAAATGCTTTGGCCATTCGCGTTTATGTTAAATTTGGCGCGTTTTCTGGTGCGCTTGATCCGTTCTTTTTTACCGGGCAGCTTTGGCATCATTGTTAGCCTGCTAGTATATGTATTGTTTTTTCCTTTGCTGCTACCTGGAATACTCTTCTGGATGCCGGTGGCTATTTTTAACTGGTTCTGTCATTTTCAAGAGTACCTGGCCGACGATTTTAGCGCGCATTTAATGGGAGATTCCGTTTTGCTGATTAATGCTTTAATGCGCATCGAGGACTTGGCGCTCGGTCAAGCCAAAGAAAAACCGAAGAAATATTTCGGAACAGGTGATGTGGCCCGCTATAAACGGTATTTCACCATTTTATACGATCATGAATATCGTAAACCCGAATTTCTAATCGGAGAAATCTGGTATTTTTTTCAGACTCTTTCGGAAACCCATCCCCCATCCATTGAACGCTGGACCAGGTTGGCAAAACTTGGATTTTTAATCGATCAGGAGCGACTCAATGTGGCGTAAATATTTTTTGGTATTTCCTATGGTATTGCTGTTTTTTTCGTGTTCGAAGGAAAAAGTAGAAAGCGTCCGTTCCCATTACCAACCTCCGCCACGCAAAATCGCATTGGTGCTGGATAATTCCGGTAGTATGAAGAAAAACGATCCGCGTAAAATTACCTTGTTTAGTGCGCTGATATTTACCGATTTACTGGAAGATCGGGATTTTTTG
>JALWEA010000677.1 GCA_027039465.1 Calditrichia bacterium
CGTACATATCCGGCGTATTCATGGCATGAAAATCCACATTCGGCCGAACTCCGTTGTAAGGCGTCAAATCGGCTTTATCCGTAAAATCCGCCAACAAAGGTGTTGCCGAAAGATCATATTGTGTCATTGGCTTTAAGCCCAAAATCAATTCCATGGTTTTAATAACGCTGCTGGTGCTGTACATGGTATGATCGACATAGTGCCGTTTAATATTCGGGCCGACCGCCAAAAGTACGGAACGATGCGCATCCACATGATCCGAACCGTCCTGAGCATCGTCTTCCAGGATAAACATCACACTATTAGGCCAAATCTTGGAATGGCTGATAAAATCCACCAACTGACCAAGCGCATAATCATTCTCTCCGATCATCGCCGTAACCGTGGGCATACCTTTCATTGTACCGGCCGTATGATCATTGGGTAACCGAATTATACTCAAATTCGGAACAGCATTCGCGGCAAGCAAACTGTCGAAATCATGTTTAAAGCGCGCCACGCGAAACGTATCCGGAATGGAAAGGTCGAAACAGGGATAGTCGGTCGGTGTGTAAGGAATCAAACGTTTTAAATTGGATTTGTATTTCCCAGGATGCTTTTTATCGTGCCAGGCAAATTCGCCGTAAGAGCGAAAGGTTAAACCGTGAGTTAATACATTATCCCAAATATAACCGCTTGTAGGGCTGGCGATTTCAGGGCCGCCTTCATAATCATACGTACCGCCTTTGCCGCCGTAGTAAGTGGGCCAGGTCTTTTCCGTGTAATCGGTGGTATAAGCGGCGGTTGACCAGTTGTGGCCGTCCGCGCTGACTTCGGCATCAGTGTAAAAATTGTCGAACAGAACAAATTCATGCGCCAAACGATGGGCATTGGGCGTAATGGAATCAGGGAACAGGCAAAGCGTCGAATCGCCATTGCCTTCGTGAATATCACCGAACACCTGATCGTAGGTACGATTTTCACGAATCACATAAAAAATATGCTTGATAATCGGGCTGCGTTTTCCGTTATGTTCCGACGGAACCACCGATTGCCTGGCGGTGGCAATTTTTTGTTTTCGCGTAAAAGGTGTGTTCCGATAAACCTGTTTCGTCCATTTTGCCAATGTTTTGGCATCCGGAATCGGAATGTAGGATAAGGCCCCTTTGAACAATTGACCTATGTATTCATCTTTTCCTTTATTGATTTTTTTGGCATCCGCTACCCCTGGTTTTGGCCCCAAAGGATTGGCCATGGAAGCCAGGCCTTTTCCGTCAACAACGAGCAATACATTCTTATGATGTAATGCGCGCACGACCGTCGGATACCAACCCACCGGAATAAAGCCGAGACTGTGCGCCTTCCCCGGATGAGAAACATCAAATACGGCAACGTAATTATTATCGGCATTTGCAACAAACAATTCTTTTTCATCAGGGCTTAAGGCCACGCTGTTTGGAGTGCTTCCGTAAGGCATTTTTGCTTTAAGCGCCGTATTCAAAACCTCCACTTCCCTGCCCTGCTCCGTATTGATCACAGACACCGAATTAACATTGGCATTTGCAACATACAAATACTTGCCGTTTTTGGTAAGCGCCATGTCGCAAGGATGCGGTTCAACCTTAATTCGTTGACTCGCTTTAAACGTTTTCAGATCGACCACTGCAATTTCCTGTTTGCCCCAAACGGAAACGTAAGCAATGGGTTTCTTCGGGTGAATCAATACGTCAAAACATTCTCCGTCCATGGGTAGAATGCCCGTTACTTTTTTCCTGGCTGAATTCACGCGGTACAAGCGATTACTTTTTTTGGAGACAACAAATACTTCGCTTGTTTTCGGCCAATAGGCCAACCCCGTTACGGAAATCCATGTTTTGCTGCCTTTGGGTTTTAAGGCAATGCTATCCTGATAACTGAGCGAATCGCCGTTAAAAGAAAAAATACGAAGGCAATCGTCATTGGCACCCGAGGCAAAGACCGTTTTTTCATCGCTGCTCAGGGCCAGGCCGCGCCACGTTTTAGGGATGGGAATGCGCTGGACTTCCTTCATGCTATCCAAATTGACCAAAGAAAGCGAATGCGGGCCTGTGCCGCTATTGACGGTAATGGCGAATTTGTCGTCTTTGGTGACAACCATGTTGAGCGGAAGTTCGCCCAGGCGTGCGTGCCTACCGACGGGAGTCAATCGCCAGCCGTTTGGCAGTAGTGTAAAATTTTTGTATTGCCCGGGTATTTGCGTTTCCTGCTTTTTTTGGCAGGATGAAAGCAAAACCATTGTAGCTAAAAATAGAATTAAATAACGCATGGTAACTCCTAACCCGGCTTTTTTTATTAAAGCCCGAATATTTTTTATTAGGAACCGAGACCGTTTCTCCATCCTAAACCGAGCGATTAAGTTAGTAAATCTAAAAAGAACCTGTCATTGCAAGGTTATCTATTTGTCATTGCGAGGAGCGCAGCGACGAAGCAATCTCCTCTAAATCAGCACCGTCCATGAATAATATCAGGGATTGCCAAGTCCCGATAAATCGGGATTACTATTGACATAATAGGCTCGCAATTGCAATATTTAAACCCATCCCCTTCCCTTCCCTACGACTCGTAGGGAAGGGTGCCCAATTAGCCGCGCGCATTTGGTGAATTGTTTGAATTGAAGCGATTATTCGCCCACTGTCGCGCAAAATTGTGGCAGAATGCCAAGTAACTGCGACGGAACTAAGAATTCCGTAAATCTGTTGCTGCTTTGGGAGAAAACGCCACGTCACTCGCTGCGCTCGCACCTACAATGACATCCGGCCACTCCCCCCCTTATTTCAACAACTCAACATACCGTCACAAATACTTAGGCACCCCTCCATGCGCTTCGCAGGGAGGGGCCGGGGGTGGGTTTTAATAGCAACATGTCAATAGTAGGTAGTCTCGAAAATCAGGACGACCGAAGCAATCTCTTACATTCGTTGCCGCTTTGGATGGGATTGCTTCACTCTCCCGCTCGCAGGTTCGCGGGATCGTTCGCAATGACAGGCCGGGAAATCGCATCAAACAGCGAACGCATATTACCGATTGCGCAAACAATAATTCCGAATAACGAATAACGCATACACGAATAACGATTTTCCCATTTTCCCATTCAACCAATCAACAATTCAACTAATAACGATTTCCCCTTAACCCTGAACCCTTAACTCTTATCCCTTCTCCCGCTAATGCGCTTCCAGCCAGTTGCGCCCGATGCCCCAGTCAACAATCAAAGGAACGCTTAGTTTTTGGGCGTTTTCCATAATTTCTTTTACTTTCATGGCAAAACGCTCGGATTGCTGTTTTTGCACTTCAAAGACCAATTCATCATGAACCTGCAATAGCATGTTAGCCGGTACATTTTCTTCTTCGATATAACGTTGGACTTCAATCATTGCTTTTTTGATTAAATCCGCAGCCGATCCCTGAATCGGCGTGTTAATAGCCGTTCGTTCGGCAAATTCGCGAATATTGCGATTGGCATTGCGAATTTCCGGCAGATACCGTCTGCGGCCCATCATGGTTTCCACATAACCGTGTTCGCGCGCAAAATCAATCATTTGACGCATAAATTCACCCACCTTGGGATACGTGGCAAAATAATCCGCAATAAATTCCTGAGCCTCTTCATTCGTAATGCCCAGGCGTGAAGCCAATCCGTAAGGACTCATGCCGTAGATAATACCAAAATTGATTTCTTTGGCTTTACGGCGATGATCGTCCGTTACTTCTTCCACCGGAATATTAAAAATCAACGCAGCCGTGGCCGCATGAATATCCTTATTCTTTTTAAAATTTTCGATCATGGTCGGATCGCCGGAAAGATGCGCCATGATGCGCAATTCGATTTGCGAATAGTCCGCGCTTAAAATCACATAATCATCCTTTGACGGGATGAAAGCACGGCGAATTTCTTTGCCCAAATCCGTACGAATGGGAATATTTTGCAAATTGGGATTACTGGAAGAAAGCCTTCCGGTGGCCGTAACCGTTTGATTATAGGATGTGTGAATTTTGCCCGTTTTGGGATGAATGAGCTTAGGCAAGGCATCGATGTACGTATTTTTCAATTTGATCAGCTTACGAAATTCCATGATAGCCGCCACCACCGGATGCGCCAAATAGCGCTCCAATGTCTTTTCCGAAGTGGAATACTGGCCCGTTTTTGTTCGAGGCGGCTTGCGCAGGCCAAGCTCTTTGTGAATTTCCAACTTATCGAATAAAATGGCGCCCAATTGCTGCGGCGAGTTCAAATTAAACGCCTCTCCGGCTTTCTCGAATACGCTATTTTCCAAGGCCTTTATTTTTTCTTCCAACTGATTGGAAAGTTCTTTTAGCAATCCTTCATCTATTTTGACCCCGTTTTGTTCCATGCGCATCAGCACATAAGTCAACGGCATTTCCAACTCGTAAAACAAGCGATCCATGTTATGTTTTTTCAATTCGTTTTTTAAAATTTCAAACAGGCGGAATGTAATATCCGAATCTTCGCAGGCGTATTCATAAACGAATTCAGCCGGCAGGTCGGTCATCTTTTTTTGTTTCTTACCCTTTTTGCCAATGATCTCTTCGATGTGAATCATTTCGTAATTCAGATATTCTTCGGCCAGTTTGTCTAGGCCATGTTGATTGGCCGGATTTAGTAAATAGGAAGCAATCATGGTATCGAAATACATATTTTTAACGGGAATTCCATGCTGCTCCATGATTAAAGCATCGTATTTGATATTTTGGCCGATTTTGCGCACCGAAGTATCGGCAAAGACGGAACGTAATTTTTCCAACACAACGTCGCGCGTCAGCCCGCCTGCCTGATGCTTAACCGCAATGTAGGAAGCATTGCCCGTTTCCCAACAAAAAGAGATACCGGCAATCTCCGCATCCAGGAAATTGAGAGAGCTGGTTTCCAAATCAAACACGAACTGCTTCTGTTGTTTGATTTTCCCAATGAGATCATCTAGTTTCTCAGGGCTATCTACCAAAAAATAATTAACTTTGCTGCGATCGTGTTTTTTGAGCGCCTCTCCGTTTTCCCCACGACTCATGGCAGCCATGCGATTGTAAATCGTGCGAAATTCCAATTCCTTCAATATCGGCCCCACTTTGTCCATATCCCAGATCCGGAATTTCAAATCTTCCAAAGAAACATCAACGGGCACATCGGTATCAATGGTGGTCAATCGGCGTGCCAGCAGGATTTGATCTTTGTACTCCAACAAATTCTTTTGCAACTCGCCCTTGATTTCGTCAATATGTTCGAAAATACCTTCGATGTTGCCGTAGCTGTTTAACAGTTTTGCCGCTTTCACTTCGCCCACATTGGGTACCCCCGGAATGTTGTCCGATTTGTCGCCCATCAAAGCAAGCCAGTCGATGATCTGCTCCGGCAGTACTTTATATTTTTCCTTAACTTTTTCCCGATCCAAAATTTCAGGATCGCCTTTTTTAGGCATGTTGTATAGAAAAACATGACCGTTAACCAACTGCGCCATGTCTTTGTCACCGGAAACGATAAACACATCCACCCCTTCTTTGCCGAACTTCTTGGCCAATGTACCGATAATGTCATCGGCTTCGTAGCCTTCTTTTTCCAAAATGGGAAAATTGGCCGCTTTCAATGTTTCCACCAAACGCGGGAATTGAGCAGCCATTTCTTCGGGCATTTTTTCCCGTGTGGCTTTGTATTCTTCGTAAATCTTGTGACGAAAGGTCGGCTCCTTGGTATCGAATACAATGGCCATATATTCGGGATGTTCGGTTTCAATCAGTTTTAAAAGAACATTTAAGAATCCAAACGTGGCCGACGTGTTTTCCCCTTTGGAATTGATTAACGGATTGCGGCTAAAAGCAAAATAACTGCGATAATACAAAGCGGAACCATCAATTAAAAATAATTTTTTATTCATGATTTCATCCCGATGTTGTCTGTTTTACTTGTTGAAAATGTACGCATAATTTTGATTGGTGTAAATAGGTAAACGGGATTTTACTTCCGTTGATAAAACGGGTTATAC
>JALWEA010000678.1 GCA_027039465.1 Calditrichia bacterium
CAAACGCATGGTAAATTAAACTCTTGGACATGGTCGCTTCCTTTTTTTATTCTACTAAAAATATATTTTAAGCTACCATGTCCTTTTATTTTTTTCAAGTCATGTACTCAAAAACCGGAAGAGCCTTAATTTTAATTAAAGGATTCCTCATTCATCAAAGTACGGCATATATCGGAACGCTCCGAATAACCATTGCCCTGATTTGCCCGTTTGACAAATCATCGATCCAACCTTTTCACGATTAACCCTTTAAATATCAATCGCAGCATTAACCGCTATCGTTGAATGCTCAAAATTCTTATATTGATGCAAACAAAAAAATGACAGGAAGGATCGAAGATGCGTCGAATAGTTTTACGCTTGTTTTTAATTTTAATTTTCACCGTTTCCGCTTTGGCGGGCAATGCTGCGGAAAAACCTTACGTAATCATCGTTTCTTTTGACGGTTTTCGCTGGGACTATCCCGATCGCGGCATTACACCCAATCTGGAAAAGATGACATCTGACGGCGTACGCGCCATTACCTTTGAACCGGCTTTCCCATCCAAAACATTTCCTAATCATTACACGATTGTTACCGGGCTTTATCCTCAAAACAACGGTTTGATTAATAATCGCTTTTTCGATTTTTTTAAAGGAAGGCAATACCGTGTCGGCGATACGGTTTCGGTATGTAACGCTTACTGGTACAAAGGTGAAGCGCTCTGGGAAACCGCCGAACGACAAGGCGTGATTAGCGCCAGCTATTTTTGGCCGGGCTCAGAGGTGCATTTAAGTTATCGCCATCCTACTTACTTTAAAAAATACGACGGATCGGTACCTCATGCGAAGCGAATTCAAGGTATTATCGATTGGCTGCAATTACCGGCAGAAAAACGACCTCACTTGCTCTTTTTGTATTTCAGCGACACGGATACTTACGGTCATCGGTACGGCCCAAACGGGCAAAAAATTAATGAGGCCATTCGTTTGCTTGACAAACAGATCGGCATTTTGCGTGCCAAAATCGATTCCATTGGAATGGGCGATAAAGTGAACATTATTCTCCTGTCCGACCACGGCATGACGCAATTGAAGCCTGACGGTAAAATTCTTTTGTTCAAAATTTTAAAGAATAAAAACGTGCGTGTGGACGGTTACGGCCCGTTGGTGCAATTTTTTACTTCTTCTTCCCAAGAAAAACAAGCGGTTTTTGAAACGCTTTCCGCAAAGGCCAAAGGATTTACGGTTTACAAGAAAGAAGACATTCCCGAATATTTTCACTACAAAAACAATCCGTTTATCGGTGATGTTGTTGCCGTAGCCGATTTGGGCTACACGTTCATTCGCACGCCGAAGGAACTTAAAAAAATGGAACATCGCCATCCCATGGGCGATCACGGCTACGATAACCACACTTTGGACATGCAGGGAATTTTCTTTGCCGCAGGCCCTGCCTTTAAATCCGGCTACCGCTGCGAAACATTGCACAATGTGGATGTTTATCCTTTGGTTTGCAAAATTTTAGGCATTGTGCCCAATCAAAAAATCGACGGAAAATTGGAGCGCATCGGGTTTATTTTGAAATAAATATGGGGAATTAGGTCGAACATAAACGGAGCGATTTTTTAATTTCTGTTACGAAGATCGAAAGCGGCGTAGTGATTTCAAAAAGAATGCCACGGACCCCGTTGGGTTCTAAATTAACATATTGTGGCGCGTCCGTCCCTTGATTCGATTCTGCCGTCCACCTTGGGATGTCCGATGTAAGGGTGAAGCATTCCTGTCACTTGCTTTTAGGAATTTCACACAATTCCGTTAAAATTTTTCCGGACGATTTGGGGTGAATAAAGGCAATACGGCTGCCGTGCGCACCGGGGCGCGGCTGCTCGTCAATCAGGCGGATGCCCTTTGCCTTCAAATTCTCCAATTCCCCTTGCAAATGGTTGCTGCGATAAGCGATGTGATGAATGC
>JALWEA010000679.1 GCA_027039465.1 Calditrichia bacterium
ATTACGCGAACCAAGAAATTATTTTGCCATTCTTAAAGCCATCGCTTCAGGCAATACGCGTATTAATGACATTGTTCAGACGAGCGGCCTGGAACGGGGCATGGTCGTGAAATATCTGGAAACGCTGCGCAATCTCAGGATCGTCAAAAGGGAAGTGCCTGTTTACGAAAGCAATCCTGAAAAAAGTCGGCGAGGGCTTTACCGCATTGATGATCTGTTTTTTCGTTTTTGGTTTCGTTTTGTTTTTCCCAACAGGGGCTTTGTGGAAGAAGGACGACAGGACTATTTGCTAAACGTTAAAATATGGCCGCAAATCAACCAATATTTGGGAACCGTTTTTGAAGAAATCTGTTTGGAATTTCTTTTGAAAAAAAATGCCAAAGGAGAATTGCCAATAAACGTGTTTAAAATGGGACGTTTCTGGCAAAATCATATCGAAATTGATATTGTCGGTTTTGATGAGGGAAAAAACAATTTTTTGGCCGCCGAATGTAAATGGAGCAATAAGAAAGTGGGCACGAATATTTTGGATGAATTAAAAACGAAAACACAACATGCGTTTTTTAAACAAGCAAACCGTATTCAATACATTATTTTTTCAAAGAGCGGATTTACGGAAGCATTAAAGAAAAAGGTCGCCGGTGAGGATACGCTTTTATTTGAATTAAAGGATTTGGAAGCGGAGATTTAGATTCCCGAAAAACAAATTTAATTAAAAGCAAAATAGCCAAGCAAAGGATTTAATATGTTCAGCACCAGGCAATTAGCCGCCCAAGCGGGCGTAAATGTGGAAACCCTGCGTTTTTACGAACGAAAGGGGTTGATGCCTGCGCCACAGCGTACCTCGGGCGGATATCGTCAATATTCCGAAAATGATTTGAAACGCCTTATGTTCATTCTCACGGCAAAACGTCATGGATTTACCTTACAGGAAATTAAGGAATTGCTTGAACTGCGCGTCTCATCCGAGAACACCTGTGAACAGGTGCAAACAATTGCGCGGGAAAAAATCAAGCTTATCGATGAAAAACTGCGCGAATTAAAGCGCATTAAAAAAGCTTTGCAAATATTATCGCAACGTTGCCAAAGCGAACATCCTTCCGAAGAATGTCCCATTTTGGAAGGTTTTGAGCAGCCTGAATAAAAAAAATTCCTCTGCGGGAACACCGTACCATAGTACATTGCGTTTTAAGTTCTAAACAACGGAAAAACGTAAACGCAGAGGAGTAATCATGCGCTTCAAAATCTTCAAAAAACAATCCGATTCCAAACGTGGATTGATCGGCGCTATTTTGGCAGCGGTAGCTGCTTCCGTATGCTGTGTCGGCCCGTTGGTGCTGTTGGCCTTGGGACTCGGCGGCGCCTGGGTAGGCAGCTTAACCGCATTAGAGCCATTCCGACCCTATTTTATGGGACTTACCTTTATCTTTTTAGGTTACGCCTTTTATCGCATCTATCGTAAGCCGAAAGCGGAAGAATGCGCGCCAGGCAGCTACTGCGCCAATCCCAAATCCGATAAAATCAACAAAATTTCACTTTGGTCGATTACGCTGCTTATTCTGATTCTGTTCTCCGTTCCGTACGTGGCCGGAATATCGGCTCGGCAAAGTAATGGTAATAGCACTTCATCCGTTTTAAAAGCCGAACAACTTGCCAAAGTCACTTTAAGTGTGCCCGGAATGAGTTGTCCTTCCTGTCCCTTTACCGTGCAAAAAGCATTAAAAAGCGTTCCCGGGGTCATTCAGGCCGAAGCCAGCCTTGAACAAAAAAAAGCACTGGTACTTCTTGATACCGGCAAAGCATCCGTTAAGCGGCTCATTAAGGCTACGACCAACGCCGGATATCCGTCAACCGTACTTAAAATACAGACGCTTAAGTAAAACACTTCGCAGCGTTTGAAATCCGAAAGGAAAGAATAATGATTAAAACCGTCACTTTAAAAATCAAA
>JALWEA010000680.1 GCA_027039465.1 Calditrichia bacterium
ATATTCAAACAGAATATCCTTTAAGGGCGTACCTTTATTAACGATGCGCTCTTTGCCCATCGGCTCAATTCTGAGCTTTACCTTGTTAGAATCCTTTCCCATGGTTTCAAAGAGCCTCAGATAATCGTATCCAAATATTTAGTCAGTTTGTTCGGATCAGGGAAATAACCGTCGGCACCGATTTGATCGCTAAATTTTTGAGACAGGGGTGCACCGCCAACAAATACTTTGGTTTCAGGGAATTTCTCTTTGATCGCTTTATTAATACCTTCCATATTGACCATTGTTGTGGTAAGCAAGGCGCTCATACCCACCATGCAGCCGGGATTAGCTTCAACGTTCTCTAAAAATTTTTCCGCGGTTACATTTACGCCAAGGTCAACCACTTTCCAACCGGCGCCGGTCAGCACCATGCGCACGATGTTTTTACCAATATCGTGCAGGTCGCCTTTAACGGTTCCGATGACAAACGTCCCTTTTAACTCAACCGCACCCGACTCAAAATAGGGACGTAAATGCACCATAGCCGCATTCATGGCCTTGGCTGAAATCAACATATCCGGGATAAAGGCTTTACCCGCCTCATATTTATCGCCAATCCGTTTCATTCCGATCATTAAGGCTTGATTCAAAATAGTTTCCGGCGTAAACCCTTCTTCCAGCGCTCTTTTGGTAAGTTCGTCGGCGCCATCCTGCTCTTTCATATCCGGAGGGAAGGGACTGGCTTTATTGATCTTCCCCCGCTCGATGCAGACGGCTAATTGTTTTAATAATTCGTTCATCATTACCTCACTTTATGTTTTCTTTTATGAGACTCGATACTTGAACCTCGATAATGGTAAATTTTATTTGGAAATTGGAAATTGAAAAATTTCTTGAATATCCAATATCCAATGTCCAATAATCAATTTCCAAGTCTTACCAAAGATGAAGTAGCCAACTTGGTACTTGGACATTCCGTGTTGGTTATTGGAAATTGAAAAATTTCTTGAATATCCAATGTCCAATGTCCAATAACCAATGTCCAAGTTTTACCAAAGATGAAGTGGCGAACTTGGTACTTGGACATTCCGTGTTGGTTATTGGAAATTGAAAAATTTCTTGAATATCCAATGTCCAATGTCCAATAATCAATTTCCAAGTTTTATCTGAGAAAAAGTGGCGAACTTGGTACTTGGACATTCCGTGTTGGTTATTGGAAATTGAAAAATTTCTTGAATATCCAATATCCAATGTCCAATAACCAATGTCCAAGTTTTACCAAAGATGAAGTGGTAAACTTGGGACTTGGATATTCCGTGTTGGTTATTGGAAATTGAAATATTTTTGAATAACCAATATCCAATGTCCAATAACCAATGTCCAAGTTTTACCAAAGATGAAGTGGCAAACTTGGGACTTGGATATTCCGTGTTGGTTATTGGAAATTGAAAAATTTCTTGAATATCCAATGTCCAATGTCCAATAATCAATATCCAAGTCTTACCAAAGATGAAGTGGCGAACTTGGAAATTGGAAATTGAAAAATTTTTTGAATATCCAATATCCAATGTCCAATAACCAGTTTCCAAGTTTTACCTGAGAAGAGGTGGCGAACTTGGTACTTGGACATTCCGTGTTGGTTATTGGAAATTGAAAAATTTCTTGAATATCCAATGTCCAATGTCCAATAATCAATATCCAAGTTTTACCAAAGATGAAGTGGCGAACTTGGTACTTGGACACTCGATACTCGATACCTGCCTCCGACTTCCCGCGCTTACCCAAAATTTACCTTATTTCACTCAGTTATCTACATTGCTTTTAACAATTTTTGATACTATATTAACAAAAAACTTTAATTATTCATTAATTTTTTACTGCTTCCATGAAACCAAAAATTGAACATCGGTTAACGTCTTCCGAAGCTTCATTCTATTTCAGACATGCTAAGAATGAATCACTCAAATTTATTTGGCATTTTCACCGAGGGTACGAACTGGCACTTGTCTTAAAAAATAGCGGTCGTCGCTTTGTTGGTGATAATATTGCCAACTTTTACCCATTTGATTTGGTCCTTACGGGTCCAGGATTGCCGCACACCTGGTTTAGCGAAAAAAAAGGTGAACATTTTGTCATTCAATTCAATGAACATTTTTTGGGCAAAGATTTTTTTTCTCTGCCTGAAATGCAACCGATTAAAATATTCCTGCAAAAAGCATCACGTGGAATTGCTTTCGATAAAGCAACCGCTCGACTCATAGAAAAAAAGATGCGCTTATTAGAAAAAGCTACCCAGGCTAAACGAATCATATTAGTACTGGAAATTCTTGATTTACTTGCTTCTTCCAAAAATTACAAAATTCTATCCACCAAACAGTTCTCAATGCACATTCATAACAGTAATGGAAAGCGCATTGATGCGGTCTACAATTACATAAATAGCCGCTATTTGGAACCAATAACGCTAAAGCAAATTTCGAATGTTGCCGGAATGCGTGAGCAGTCATTTTGCCGTTTTTTCAAGAATTCGACCGGCAAAGTTTTCACTGAATATTTAAGCGAATTACGCATTGCCCACGCTTGCATGCTTCTGATCGAAACCGACAAAAGCATCGGTGAAATTTGCTTTGAATCGGGTTTTAATAATCTCTCCAATTTTAATCGTCGTTTTATTAAAATAAAGGGCATGCCGCCAAGACAGTACCGACAAGAATTTAGAATGGAACCATCCGGTAAGTAAGCGTCCGCCGTTAAGCAAATTTTGACAGGTTTATTTCTACCTTCTTACTAGCATCAAAGAAATCCAATACGAAATGCAAGCGATCGATTAAATCGTTTCGCACAATCATTTTGGCCACGGAACACATATTTTTGGGTTAAAGTGATTATATAGTCACATCCCCTGCAAACACCTCCTTCCTCGAATAGTTGCCCTTGGCCTGAATACCTCCGCCGAAAAGCCGAGTCTTTCCGATTCAATTCTACCGACATCATCACCCTAACAGCATTGCCGGCTGGCGGAAAAAGTAGCTAATCTAGCCAGAGATTAGAGGTAACGAATGCATTCCAAATCTTAATCTTTTTTAGTCATATTCATTCGTATAAATCTCTCGACCTCTTTGGCCACCACATACTCTTCATTGGTTGGAATCACCGCAATTTTTACGGGACTTAAATCCGTTGAGATCAAACCTTCTTCGGGATTGGCTTCATTCTTGCGATCATCCAATTCAAGCCCGATATTCTCCATGCCTTGCAAGATTTCTTTGCGCAGTGCCGGAGAATTTTGTCCGGCGCCGGCCGTAAAGACCAGAACATCCGCGCGATTCAGTATGGCCATATATTCGCCAATGTAGCGTTTTACGTAATAGGCAAAGGTTTTAAAAGCCAGCCGGGCGCGTTCATTCCCGGCATTCATGGCTTTTTCAATATCACGGAAATCGGAAAGACCTTCGGAAATCCCGTAAAGGCCGCCTTTGGAAATAAGGATTTCCCGTGTTTCAGCAATGGACAAGCCTTCTTGTTCCATCAAATACAACAGTGCAAACGGATCCAAATCACCTACCCGTTTGGCATTGAGTAATCCGCTTTGCGGACTCATGCCCATCGAAGTATCGATCGACCATCCATCCTTTATCGCACTAACCGACGAGCTTCCGCCCAAATGACAGGAGATGACTTTGTCCGCATCGTACAATTCCTTGGCCCGCATGCCGATAAATCGGTGTGATGCGCCGTGAAAACCGTACTTGCGGATACCGTACTTTTCATAGTATTCATAAGGGATGCCGTACAAATAGGCTTCCGGTGGAATATTGACATGAAAGTGGGTTTCGAACAATCCGATTAACGGGGTTGATTTCAGCAATTTCTTAAAAACATCAATGGCAGTTAAATAGACATCGGTATGCACAGGTGCTAAAGGTTGGTAATCTTTCATGGCCTGAATAACCGAATCGGTTAGCTCGACGCAGCCTGTAACGCCTTTGGCATGTACGGTTTTAAATCCTACAGCGGCTACTTCCCCGATTGAAAATTTTTGTTTTAAAGATTCTAAGGTCAGATTAACCGCAGCGTAGTAGTCCGGAATTTTCAGGATTTCTTTGCTTGGTTCGCCTTCATTAAAATTATAAGAATAAATCCCTTGCTCATCTCCGATGCGCTCAACGGTGGCTTGGAAAAGAACCGTCATGTCTTGCACATCGTACAGTTTACATTTATATGAAGTACTTCCAGGATTGGCAATTAAGATTTTCATGGACAATCCTTTCTCGAATTAAAAATTTTCAAATAGCAAATAGCCAAATTTCCTTATGAATTGAAGCGCGACAATACGTATTAATTAGGCCAACTATTCTCAGGAACGCAATTTTTCAATAACCTTTTTAGTGACTTCCCGAATGACATCTTCCGAAACGCCATCATCGGTTGTGTAATTTGTAGTTACAATTTTCTTTTCGGACGGAACAATATTCAGTGGTGTCACATCACAAGCTTCCACTTTACCGGTAAGATTATATTTCTCACGCAAGTTTAACAGACGGTCGCGTTCGTTCTCCGGGAGAATATTTACATTACCGAGTTGAATGGCATTCCAAACGATATGTGCCGTATGTTCTAGTGTTTCCATTTTGTAATAAGCATTAATTAAGTCGCTGCCAAGGGTCAGGGCGCCATGATTTTCCAACAGGATCGCATCGGATTTTTTAATGTGCGGACGGATTTTATCAGGAATTTCCATCGTTGAAGGCAGACCGTAACCGGCTATGGGTACCGATCCGATTACAATAATCGCTTCCGGCAAAACACATTTGTCCAATGGAATGCCCGCAACCGCAAAGCTAGTGCAAAACGGTGGATGAGCATGTACCACCGACTTTACATCCGGACGTTGTTTGTACACTTCCAAATGCATTTTGGCTTCGCTGGAGGGCCGATATTGGGAACTACCTGCAAGGACGTTGCCCTCCATATCAATTTTAATGATCATCTCGGTAGTCATAAAGCCCTTACTAACACCGGTTGGTGTGGTTAATACTTCGTTGTCACTGATTCTAACGGAAATATTACCGTCATTCGCAGCGACATAGCCTCGCGTCCAGATACGCTTGCCAATGTCAACGATTAATCGTTTAATTTCCCATTCTCTAGCCATATTTTCCCCAATCTATGTTCTTGCTACTTGTTCTCAACGAAAACTTGGACATTGGTTATTGGATATTCAAAAAACATTTCAATTTCCAATTTCCAACACGGAATTTCCAATTTCCAAGTTTGCCACGTCTTCTCAGGTAATACTTGAACATTGGTTATTGATCATTGAATATTGGTCATTCAAAAATACTTCAATTTTCAATTTCCAACACGGAATTTCCAAGTCCCAAGTTCGCCACATCTTCTCAGGTAATACTTGAATATTGGTTATTCAAGAAAAATTTCAATGACCAATTTCTGTCTTCCCATCTCAGACAAACCGCATTGCTCCCTGAATCATTATTCTTCTTTTCCTTACAAAATCCTTTGTAGTGCAAATGCCCTCTCCGGTCGGGGTCGCAATGGTATGGGAAAACGGCCCTTCGCCCAAATCGCCACCGTCGCCACGCAGCGTTCCACCGTTTATTGCCTGAACATCGCAATCCAACGCTTTGGTGTAAATCGTAGCTCGTTTCATGTCATTGGTATAAATGGCAGCCGTGTGTTTAAAATGATGCTCGGCTTTCAATGCAGCCGCCAACCCGGCATCGAAGTCCTTAACTTTTACCACAGGAATGCAACAGGTCATTTGTTCTGTTTGAACCCAGGGATGATTTTCTTCTGTTTCGCCAAATAACATCGGTGTTTCATGTGGAATTTTCAACCCGATTGCTTCGGCCAAGATGTATGCCTGCTTGCCCACAAACGTACGATTCACGGCATATTCATCACCGGATTTTTGCAGCGCTTTCTCGGCCAAACGATCCATTAATTCCGTCGTTAAACGGTAATTGCCGGCTTTCTCAAAGGCTTCCA
>JALWEA010000681.1 GCA_027039465.1 Calditrichia bacterium
ACCCAAATATTTAAACAGTCCCGAAAGCCCGATTTACAAAAAAGGTTCCACCCTTTACGGATTGCATCAGGCCATTCAAAGCATTCGTGAAAAAGGTTTTGTGGTTATTGTGGAAGGCTATTTCGATTTGCTGCAGTTGGTGGAAAACGGTTTACACAATGTGGTCGCCAGCAGCGGCACGGCTTTAACCTCTCAGCAAGCCAAATTACTTTTGCGTTACACCAAACGCGCCCTTCTATTGTACGACGGTGACAGCGCCGGCCGTAGTGCCGCCCTGCGTAATGCTTATATTTTGGAAAGCAACGGTTTAAATGCATCCATCGGACTATTACCTCCCGAAGAAGATCCCGACACATTCGTGCAAAAAAACGGCATTAAGGCGTTAAATCCCTATCTGGAATCCAAGCTCTCCCCCGTTGAATTTGAATTGAATCTTTTCAATGAAGAAAATCCGCAACCTTCCATGGAAGAAAAGAATCGCCTGTTGCAGGAATTATTGGAAAAATTGGTTGACATTAACGATCCCATTAAAATCGGATTGTACCTGCCCCTTATTTCCCAGCGCTTGACCATGAACGAAGAAATGCTGGTCGAACAATTCCGTCGTTTGCAGAAACGGCGACAGCGCATGGAAAGGCAACGGGAAAAGCGCACCGAGGAAAAGCAGAAAGCCGAAGAAGGCGCCGGTGAAATTGCAATCAGGCAGGGACAATATCAGGCTGAAGCCGGAGTGATTTATTTGCTTTTGAACGGCGATCAATCGATTCGCAACTATTTATTACAGCATTTATCGCACGATCTGTTTGACAATCCGAAGTTCATTCAATTGTACGAAGCCATTATTAACGAATTGGAAGAAACCGGAAATGTGGAAGAAGCCGTAATCGCGAATCTCTTTCAGGATGATCCCGAAATTCAGGCCGTATTGTCGGAATTGGCTCTGAGCGAATTCAACGACCTTGAAAAATTAGCTAGAGATTGTATTTTTCAGCTCAAACGCTGGCGTCTGGAAAAAGAGGCGGAAGAATTGAGTACCCTAATTCACAGCGATTCGGAATCCACGGACGCCCTGCTGCATTACAGCATGGAATTAACCCGGGTTCGCAAACAAATTCATGAGCTGGTTAAAGAACACAGAAATAATAAAGGATTGGAAGGCTAAACACTTTTAACGCAACAATATAAAAGATTGTTGGATTGGATGGATTGAAAAAGTTCCGGAATGTGTTAAGTGGCGATATCGGACTGTTCCGATCCTTATTTTGTCTTTGCGCCTTCGTTTTAGTTTGGCTTACTTCAACAGCAGCATTCGGCCGCTCACTTCCCTTTTCTCTTTTTTACCGATTAAACGATAAAAATACAAACCCGAAGCCCAGTGATCGGCATTTAAAAGAACTTCATGCCGACCTGCCGTCAATGTTTTATTGGAAATCAATGTGCGCATTAACCGACCGTTCAGATCAAAAACTTGCAAAGTAATTTGATCGGCTTTTTTCAATGTAAAAACAATGCGCGTTGAACTGTTAAAAGGATTAGGCCGATTCCGCATTAAAATAAAATTTTCCGGCTGCTTGCTTAAGGTAATGAGCCCCGTAGGATTTCCTTTCAATTTCAACGCTCCGAAAGCCGACGGATCGGAATAGGCAATGTCCGTTGTTCCCCACCAGGCCAATTTGGCATCCCGATTGCCGCCGTCATCGTCGTCGTTTAATTGTACTTCAAAACCGATCACTTTTTCCGATACGGCTTCGCCGGCCAAAGTATTCCACGGAAAATTAATTTCAATTCGGTAGCCGTCGTTTAACATTTGAATGCCGGAATGAACTCCCTGCGTGGCCTGATGGGCTTTTTCAACAATCAGCGAGTCCTGATAGGTAAAACGGTAACGAAAATCATCGGCATCATAGTAATCGTGTTTACTATTGTCCAAATCCAGATAGACCTCCAGATCATCATCCTGATAATAATCGCGATTGGAATCCCGCACTTTTGCATCATCGTAAACGCGCACCAGTAAGTAGAGATTCTCATAATCCCAAAGCACTTTAAACTTACCGGACAGATCATCGGGATTGTCCACTTTACCCTGAACCAGATGGTTGATGTCATGCCATTCGGCCTTGTCCCACAGCGCTTCCGGAAAGCCGTCTATTTTAATTGGATAGGTAACCGCAGGACCATAAGCGCCGTAATTGGAAGTAAATGCCTTGGTTGTTATTTGAATTTGCGGATTGTTTTGCGAATAATTGCCTGCAAAATCACGGGCTTTTACGGTAAACGTGTAGTCGGTCTCATCCGCCAAATTGAGCACTTCCGTCGATAGTTTGGTTGAGCCGGCAACGCGTTTTCCGTTTAGAAACACATCGTAACCCGCCACACCCACATTATCGGAAGCCGCGCTCCAACTCAAAAGCACGCTGTAAGAAGTAATTTCGGAAGCTTGCAGATTGGTCGGCGCCGAAGGCGGCTGACTGTCCAGCAATTGGGTATCCATCCATTGTAAGCGCTTGGCAATCCAAGATTTCAAATAATCGATTTCTTCCTGATAGGTATTCCCCACAAAATAATTGGGCCAAACGTGAGTTCCCAGTACAGGCCAACGTTCGAAATTGCGCGCCTGCGCTTCATTGAGCGTGTCCGCGTAACTGTCAATTAAGGCAAACAGGCGATCTTTGGAAAGCAAATTTGGGCGTAAAGCTTTCCAGCGCTTAATGACCTGCTTCATAAACACACTGTCGGCAACCAATTTTTCCCACCAGAATGGTATTTGAAAATGATCGTCCCAACTGATAAACTGTTCATCGTGATTAATAAATACTTGCCAGCCCTCCGTTGAATAAGCATGATAATAATCGGCGTTACCAAAAGCGATATTAAAATCCCATATAGGTCCGGCATGCAAACGAGGATCATCGCTGTCTTTATTCTTGTACAAAAAAGCGCTCAGGCGATAGCCGTCCACATTGCGCGAAATTTCGTTGAGAAGAAAATAATCGACAAAAGAATTTAAATCGACTTTGGAATAGTAACCTTTCTGCGTATCCTGATAATCGGGACTGAACATGGTTTTTTCAAAATCGAAAATGTAGTTCTGAATATATTGTTTCTGTTCGTCAACGATTTTGTCCGGTTTGGGATAATGGTATTGATAGTAAATTCTATGTGTCGAAGTCGGATACGGAGGGAAAATGGAATACCATCCGTCCACATTTTCTCCGGCTAATTTGTCGATTTTCACGATATAGCCTCCGGTCAAATCATCGCCCGAGACTTCATCCGGTTTAAGTTTGGCAATGTGCACCCGATGCTTGTCGCGCTTGATTTTTTCCATCAGAATGTACACACCGCGATAGTCTCCGTTTAGCACTAATTCACAAAAACGCGTACGCGAGGCATAATGGCCAAAATCCCGGGCCAAGCGATAAATCAATACATTGCGAATCAGGCTCTTATCGGAATAAGGACCGTTTAAAATCCAATCGTTTTCTTCGGGTAAACCAAGCAAAGAGACGTTTAAATTTTCGCCCTGGGCATCTTCCGTTTCCAATGCGTATTGCTTTTTAGGGAACATCTGCGAGCTGGAACCGCGCAGCTCGATGGAAATCTTGCCATTGTAATTATTAAACGGATCATTAATGTGGTTGCGCTGTCCTGGTCCGTTGTAAATAATGCCCATATCCGCCATAATGCGATATTTATCGGGAATGGTTTGTCCGTGGGTATCAATCACCACAATGGGCAGATTGGACGATTCGAAATTCACGCTTCCCGCCCGGATCATTTGCATGGCAAACAGCAGAATACTTAAAATCAGAATTTGTGTTTTCATTGTAATTTACTTTCTTTGGCTAAGAGCGGAGATCAAGAAAATCCGCCCGTCATTGAATTCATTTAATGCCCAACTCTTTACACATGCGATAAAAATTAGGTGGCGCCAAGCCCAAATATCGGGCGGCTTCCGCATCGGAAGTGACCTGACGCCGAACAAATTGAAAATAGCTCCGTTTCAGATTCCGTTCCATCTCGCGCCACGGAATAATATTTTCCTTATCCCATCGGAAACGATCCTCAGGTGATTCGTCACCGTCGGAGGCAAACAATCCCAATGCTTCCTTGATATCTTTGAGATCGGCAAGGCCGTTGGTATTAAACAAAAGACGTTGTACCACATTTTGTAATTGTCGCACATTTCCCGGCCATTCAAACGCCTGCAAATAACGCATGGCTTCATCAGTGATTTCAGGAGGCTCCAGACCCATTTCCGAACTAAAATGTCCCAAATAGTATTGCAAAAGATCGGGAATGTCTTCCGGCCGCTCACGCAAAGGCGGAATGTGCAACGTGATAACATTCAAACGGAAAAACAAATCTTCACGAAACGTTTTTTCTTTAATGGATTGCAGTAAATTTTTATTGGTTGCCGCAATCACGCGAACGTCAACTTTAATTTTATCGGTACGCCCTATTTTATCGATTTCACCTTCCTGCAAAACCCGTAGCAATTTTACCTGAGCCGAAAGAGGCAACTCTCCCACCTCGTCCAAAAAAACCGTTCCATGATTGGCCGCTTCGAAAAGTCCTGCTTTTTTATTATTTGCTCCCGTAAAAGAACCTTTTTCAAATCCGAACAGCTCGCTTTCAATCAGTTCCTGAGGCAAGCTGCCGCAATTAATAACCATAAATTTTTCAAATCTACGATCGCTTAAATAATGCAGGTGCGTGGCAACCAATTCCTTCCCTGTTCCGGATTCTCCGGTTATCAGCACCGTTGCATCCTGACGCGCAACTTTTTGAATCCGCTCTCTGAGATTGCGCATGGCTTCGGATTTTCCGATAAGTACCTTTTGAGCCAGCAGACCTTCAATGGTTTGTTTTAACTTTTGTTTGGATCGTTTTTCTTTTTTAACCAATACCCGTTTTTCATAAGCATTTAAAATATTCAGAATAAAATCCGTCGGTTGGTAAATGAATTCTTCAATATCGCCGGGATATTTCGTGCAGTACCACATGGCGCCCGCTTCCAGCAGACGATTGGCAAAATCAAAGTCAGTAATATTAACGGTCATTTTGGTGATTACAATGATCTGCAAACTATTATCAATTTCCTTAATGCACCTAATAAGCGCTTCACCGGAAATGCCTCCGGCTAATTGATAGTCCATGATCACAACATCAAATAAACCTTTGTTGGATTCCAACGTTTGCAGCGCGGATTGTCCGTCCGGAACCACTTTTTTGATCACAATTTGCTCTCGAAACGGTGCTAATGTCCGTTCCACCCGTTTTACATCGTAATCTTCATCTTCGATTAACAAAAGATTTATTTTCTGATCAAGTTTCATGGGCAAAATCCTTTTTTAAGTTTTGCATGGATTGTGCGGAAGCAGATCTCACAAACGGAATGTTAATTTCAAAACAGGCACCTTCTTGAAGATTGCATGCGTCCAATTGCCAGCCGCAACGCCGTGCAATCTGAAAAGACAGATAGCAGCCGTATCCCGTATTCGGGCCTTCTTCTTTGGTTGAAATATTCTCCAGGAACAAACGCCGTATTCCGCTGTGATCGGTTTTGAGTAATTCCGGCAGAATTCCCTTTCCGTTGTCTTTGATTCGTACAACCCCCGCTTGTGAGGTCTCCGAATATTCCGTTTGGATTTTTATTGTAATTTCCTTTTTCCCGGCATGATCCACGGCATTCTGTATGAGCGGTTCGATGATTTCCCAGACTACGAATTCGTTAATGGACACAACCGGCAAGTTTTTATCAAGATCCAATTCGAAATGGACATGACGCAAATCTTTTGAGGTCCGCTTAAAAATAGCTTCCACAATAAAAGTAATGACCTCATTCAAGTCCGTTCGAAAATAAGGGCTGCGAATGGTTTGTAAAGGCGGGTCATACCATTTCATATCGTAAATTACGCGACTGATAAAATTGGCGTATTTGGTGGTGCGGAATTTAACCAAATCGATATTTTGTTCATTCAATTC